>DASQMM010000470.1:0-3074 GCA_035645495.1 Brevibacillus sp.
ATGACCCAAAACAATTCAGGTGTTTCCACCATCAGCATGGGACCTGGTTTCAGACCGTGAATGGTCATGGCTCCAATCAAAACAGCCGTAACAGCATCTCCCGGGATCCCTAATGTCAACATCGGAATCATGGCCCCTCCATTGGTGGACATTACCGCTACTTCGGGAGCGAGTAAGCCTTCATAGGCGCCTTTACCAAATGGGCGTGTCGGGTTTTTCACCGTTTTCTTGGCATGATCATACGCGAGCAGGGAGGAGATCTCTCCGCCGGCACCAGGCAAAATTCCGACTACAACACCGATGATAGCCGTACGAATCGTGAGAGGCAAAAATTTGATCAGGTAGATCAGTGGAGGCAGTATTTTTCCAATTACGACGTTCACCTTGGTTTTTCCAAGGTTGTGCAACTGGATGAATACTTCAGATAGTCCAAACAAGCCTAACATGCATGCGATATAGTTGATACCGCTTTTCAATTCCAGATTACCAAAGGTAAAGCGTTCCACACCTGTAAGGGAGTCCATCCCCACCATGCCAAGGGTCACGCCTACTCCAGCCACAAAAATTGCTTTGGACATCGAGCCTTCACTCAGTCCGCCCACCAGCAACAGCCCGAGGAACATGATGAGGAAGTAGTCACGCGCAGCAAAGCCAAGAGCCAGTTCTCCCAAGAAAGGGGCTGCCAGACCCAAGCAAAGAAGTCCGATTGCTCCACCGAGTACAGCGTAAATGGTGGTAATACCAATAGCTACTCCTGCTTCCCCTCTTTTTGTCAGCGGATATCCATCAAAGGTATGCGCCAAAGAAGAGGCTGAACCGGGAACGTTTATCAGGATGGCAGATCGAGCTCCTCCGTAAACCCCGCCATAAAACACGGCAATCATTGTTACGAGAGCAGGAATCGTATCCCATGTATAGGTTAGTGAAACGAGCAGTGTAACTGCCATCGTAACAGACAACCCGGGGAGAAGACCTTTTACTACTCCAAAAAGGGTTCCCAGGGCGATCAGAATCAGCAGATGTATATCCGTGAAGGGCAGTAAAATCTGATCTAACATGATAAACACTCCTTACTAAGGAAACACAATGTGGAAGACATGGACGAAAGTATAGTAGAAGCCCACAGCAAAGATCAGGGAGAGGATCAGACTTCTCATGATTTTTTCCCTACTCAGCAGAAGCATCGATCCAAAGAGGAACAGGAAAGAGAGAACCATGAAATTCATATAGTTCATCAAGACAGCAAAAAGTACGACTATTGCTGTAAATAGGATCAGTCGGATATTAATCCCTTTTTGGGTGATATCCTCTTTTTCATACATTTCTTGTTCAGGCTCTTCCTCTTCATTCCCTTCGATTGGTTTATGCACTTTTTTCTCCTCTTGCTCAGAAGAGGGAGGTTGAATCCCTCTTCTGGCAATCATCAGAGCACTAATGAGCATAACTATACCAACCAATGCGGGAAAAAAGGCAGGAGATGAAGGATCAAATACATTTTGTCCTTCGATATTAAACGACATCACCACGACTGCAAGACTGAGTACAATCAGGAGTGTAGAAATATATTTTCCCGCAATCATATCATCACCTAGTTCTTTTTCTCGATGTTCAGATCAGCAGGGCTCACTTTAGCAGCACCAGCATCTTGCAGCAGCCATGCTGTAGTAGACTGCCAATCTTTCCAGTACTTCACAGCTTCATCACCGGAGATCCCAACAGAAATAGCACCGGAATTTTTCAAGAAATCTTGGAAATCAGGATCTTGTTGTGCTTTTGCAAAGATATCAACCAAAGCTTTTTTCACGTCATCTGGAGTATCATTTTTCGCCCATACGCCATAGAAAGGTCCCCATGGGAGGTATTTCTTCATATCAGGCAGTGTTTCTACTACAGCAGGAACGTCTTTCAATTCATCGATTCTCTCATCATTGATGACAGTCAGAATTTTTACTTTACCAGCTTTGGCATTCTCAATGGCAGCAGGCAGACCCAGAACGGTTGCATCCAGGTGTCCTCCGAGCAAAGCAGTCAGGGAAGGACCGTCTCCGTCAAATGGAACCATGTTGTATTCGGTGTTGGTAACGGTTCCAAGCATGGTCGTGACTGTGAAAGGAAGTCCTCCTGGTCCGGTAGAAGCCATTTTCACTTTACCAGGATTCGCTTGCGCATCCTTGATCAGATCTTCCAGGGAATTGTATTTGGAGTCCCCAGGAACAACGACAGTCGCGATACCGCGAGCCAGAATGTTTACTGGGTAGAAGTCTTTGAAATCTACGTCAGAGATTTTCATTACGCCGTACAGAGCAGGATTCTCAGCTGCAAAAAGGAGCGTGTGTCCATCTGCTTTTTTGTCATGTACGTATTGAGTCGCGATTGCGCCCGTTGCACCTGGTTTGTTGGTGAGAACGAGAGAGCCGCCTTCCATGTACTTCTCAGCCAAAGGTCCAATTTTGCGGGACATGGTATCCAAGGCCCCACCTGCACCCCATTGGACAACACCTGTTACGGTACCGTTCGGGAACTTAGCGCCTTCTTGAGCAGCTTGCGGCTGGCCGGACGGAGCAGCACCGCCCGAGGATGTGCCTTGCGAGCAGCCTGCCAAAGCCAGCATGCTGAAAGCGATTACAGAAATCATAGTCTTGCGTAACATAAATGAAACCCCCTCATTTTAATAGATCTAAAAATTTTATAAATTTGATTATATTATAGAAATCTGTTTTTTCTACTTCTATTTTCGATTTTATTAGGAATATTTTTTTAATCGGCAATCGAAGCAATGGCTGCACGCAGACCAAGCAGGTAACTGTCTACTCCAAAGCCGCAGATTTGTCCCTTGGCGATTTCCGCAAAGACAGAGTGATGACGGAACGGTTCGCGCGCGTGAATATTGGACATATGAATCTCAATGATCGGTACAGTCAGGATCGCCAAGGCGTCGCGCAAGCCGTAGCTGTAGTGTGTCCAGGCTCCTGCGTTGATGATGACAGCATCCTTCTCTTCCTGGAATGCCCGGTGAATGCGCTCTACCATTTCACCCTCGTGATTGGAGTGGAAAAACTCGACTTCCACACCCA
>DASQMM010000471.1:0-2853 GCA_035645495.1 Brevibacillus sp.
CCGTAGGCGAGAATCTGCTCAGGTGTAACCAAACGAAACCCTTGCTGCGGTCGGTAATCCACTTTTAATTGAGTGGAGCCGATGTAGCCAAGGGTTTCTTTGTCGATCACAAACGTAAAGGCATCGACAGTCAGGATGAGATCATCTGGAAACGCCTCGTCCCACCAGAGAAAATATTCCACATTCATGCCGCATCCACCCACCAGCTCCCCATTGATTCGGATCGTCTGAATCGTCTTGTCTGATGCTTCGGATAATGCCTGCAAGCGCTCCATGGCTTCCGTTGTCACCGTTAGTTCCATCTTTTTAACCCCTTTCTCATACACATTTTAAAAAATGGGATGCATCATCTGTTTCATCTTCGCATAAAATGCTTGAAAGGCAGCAGAAAGGACGATTTTCTATGCGTATTTACGAACAAGACGGCATCTATATCGCCGAAACCGAATACCAATCGGAACAGGTCGTAATCTTTGGAAACACGTGGGAAGAGGCAAAGGAAAAACTACTGGTTCGCTTACTTGTACTCGAGATGATTGGTTAATATAGAAAGGCGGGTCATTACCAGGACCTGCTTTTTTTCACCCTTACCGACCAACCTGACTACAGATGGCGAGGTGCCGATCATGCCTATCACCACTCTCGATGGACAAGCACTGGCAGCCGAGATCAGACGGCAAACCGCTTTGGCCAATCGCAACAACGTAACCCGTACACAAGCATACCTTGCGTTTTACCGCGAACACGAGGAGGTTCATTGGGCTCTACTGGCTCATCTCGTCTCGCGAAATGGCGGCTGGAATATGACAGACCTGCAGGGAGAGTGGCTCCCCCGGATCATGGATCCCGAATCCCGCAACGCCTACTTCTGGTTTTTGGAACGATGCAATTGGCTGATCTTTCATGATGCATACGCCCAACTACTGCTCTATGCAGAAATGAAACGAAGCGGAAGAGATTTGATCGACCTGCTCCCTTCCCTGCATGTTTCCTCTTTTATGCAAGGCTTCTGGCAGGACTTTTTGAGCTCAGGGGACAGTGCAAGACTGACACGAGCCTTAATCGTCAATGAGCAGCAATACATCGAGCAGCGCGTGATCCGCAAGTCCTTCACGTACCATCGGATCTTCTCCACGCTCGTTTTTTTCGCTCAGTCTCAGCTTTCCCTGAACCAGACTCTTTTTCCCTACAAAGCGCATCCGACTGATCGTCGCTTTCAGCTTATCGGGATCAACGTACATGATTTTCCCGAGATCAACCAGCGCATTGCGATTGGCAAAACCTTGTACAAGCTGTTGTATGGAGACAAAAAAAGGCTCGATTCCATTCGGGAATTTGCCTTTCGGATTCCACATACCGGATCCAGAGCTGATTATTGGCCGCATCTGTTTACGCCGGTAGAGAAAGCGGAGCGAGAGGCTTCCGTATCTGAAGAAAAAACCTACTCGCTTCGGCTGCAAAAAGATTCCTTGCGAGAAGGAGCCCCCAAACTCTACAGTCCTTTTTTGCATAAAGCATGGCCGGATACCTCGCACGATCCGGCGGATGGAGTCGATTGGTATCGCGATTCACGTTGGCTCGCCGTCGTTGACGAACCAATCGAACTCCCCAGCATTGCCACTGAAGATTACGTACGGGCACTCAACTGGATCGATTACGGGGTTAAGATCGTCTCGCTCTTTTCTTAACCGTACAGGATATGCTCCACCCATTGGTAGCATCGCTCCAGCTCTTCGTCGCGAAGCAGCTCGGAGCGATGCTCAAAGACGATTTTTACGTGCGGATTTTCGTCACGCCTTTCATCCTGCACCTTTTACTTCCCGTCATGGGAAACGACGAGAAAAGGCGTCAGCTCTCCATCCTCCCAGTAGAACGGCAACAAAGAAATCGGGACCTCTCCCTTTGAGGCAAAATCATACGTCAGCCTGGCTAACAGGTGCGCTCCTGTCTCGCCAACCATATCGGCGACGATGAGAACATCCTGGTGAGGGATCGAGACTCCCAGGGAATCTCCCTTTTTTTTCGCGTCAAAATCGCGCAGCAGATCGTCCAGCAAGATCCGGCTCGCCGCGTAGCCATCCATTGGGCTGATAAAATGGATGAGGTTCTCCCCCACCGATTGACTTTTTACAGAAAAAGGTAGTTGCTTTAGATTATCCATGGCTTGCTGATGCAATTCCTCCGGGGTCCACCCTGCTTCTGTCAGCATATAAGGCTCGATCAGCAGATACCCCTCGCCCAGATCCAACGCGTACAGGATAGCGGTATCGGCCGTATGCGGCTTGAACACCCAGCGCTGTGGCTGCTTTTGTACCAGGCTTGCATGGCGTATAACGGGGTAGACATGATTTTGTTGCCCGCTTATCGTCACGGAGCTCTTCTTTTGTTTGCTGCTGTTGTCTTTCTTTTCGCTCATTTCGCTGCCATCCTCCTTTCTTACTCCCAAGGCGGCTTATCCATGTCCTCACCCTGTTCGGATGGGGGAACAGCAGGAACCATCTGCCCACCGCCAGTCCGGCTCCCACGGGATTCAATCTCCCGCACGATCTCTGCCAATTCCTTGGGTTTGACGAACTCCACCGGCGAGACCCCGCGCTCGAACTGCAGCATCTCTCCCTCCAGCAGCACCAGATAACGACCGTTTACCTTGGCGATGTGCAGACTCGATCCATAATCTGCGAGCATGGTGCGAATCTGCATATGATCCAGCTTGAATTTCAGTTCTACTTCCGGCTGGCGATCCGTAATGATCTGCATGGCTTCCATTACCGTCTCATGCTCCCATTTTTCCGCCAGCTCTCGCTTGGGACTTGCTGCGATCAGTTCGATGGCTTCTTCCTCGCGCAGACGTTC
>DASQMM010000472.1:0-3802 GCA_035645495.1 Brevibacillus sp.
GAGATCGTCAGACGCGGATTCAGAGAAGCGTACGGGTCCTGGAAGATGATTTGCATTTGGTTGCGCATCCCCCGCAGCTTGGCTGGCGGCATGGAGACCAGTTCTTCTCCGCTGAATCGGACTGAGCCTGCGCTCGGTCGAACCAGTTGCAGAATGCTGCGCCCCGTCGTCGATTTGCCGCAGCCGCTCTCCCCGACGATGCCCAAGGTTTCGCCTTGCCGCAGGTGAAAGGAGACGCCGTCCACTGCTCTGATCTCACCTGTCTTTTGGCCGAACAATCCCTTTTTCAAGGGGAAATAGGTTTTGAGGTCTTCCACGACCAGCAGCGTGTCGTTCATATCGCCACCTCCTGGTCGGCATACACCCAGCAGCGAACAGCGTGCTTGCCAGCGCGAATCATAGGCGGCTTTTCCCGGGCGCATCTTTCCATGGCATGGGTGCAGCGGGAGCGAAACGGACAGCCACCCTGTACCTCTCCCAATGTCGGCACATTTCCTTCTATCGGTGTCAAGCGCTTGTTGTCCCTGTCCAGACTCGGGATCGAATGCAGCAGACCGACCGTATAGGGATGCCTGGGAGAAGCAAACAATGTCTGCACATCTGCTTCTTCGACGATTTCTCCGTAGTACATCACCATGACGCGGTCCGCCATCTCCGCTACGACGCCCAGATCGTGGGTGATCAAGAGAATCGCCGTATTTGCCTTGCTTTTCAAGTCATTCATCAGGTCGAGAATTTGCGCCTGGATCGTCACATCGAGGGCAGTGGTCGGCTCATCCGCAATTAGGAGATCCGGTTGACAGGCCATCGCCATGGCGATCATGACACGCTGCTTCATCCCGCCGGAGAGCTGATGGGGAAAGTCATGGACGATTTTCTCCGCGCGGGGAATCCCCACTTTTCGCAGCATCTCGATGGTCTGGGCCCGTCTCTCCTGCTTGCTAGCATCCGTATGCAGACGAAATACCTCATCGATTTGTCGACCGATGGAATGGACGGGATTAAGAGAGCTCATCGGCTCCTGAAAAATCATCGAGATGTCATTGCCGCGAATCGCTCGCATCTCACGCTCCTGAAGTTGATTCAACACCTTGTCTTTGAAACGGATGCGGCCATCCACCACTCCCAGCTTTTTGGCAATCAATCCCATGATCGACAGGGAAGTAAGACTTTTGCCGCAGCCCGACTCCCCGACCAATGCTACGGTTTCTCCAGAATCAATCTGAAAACTGACTTGATTGACTGCCGTAAACATGCCTTGTTCGGTCTTCAGCTTTACAGAGAGCCGGTCGATATCCAACACGGTCTTTTTCTCGTTCATCGTACAGCCCCCTATCCTAGCGATTGCTTTACTCCTTGACGAAATGCTCATAGGCGGTTTGGGCCAGACGGGCAATCACACGTTCTCCCTCTTTTGTAGAAGGATTCCCGCAAGACAGCACGGAGATGGTAAACGCCCCTTGGTCCTCGGGAAGATAGACAATGCCGACGTCATTCACTACATGACCGACTGTACCGGATTTACACGCGATGACGGTCTCGTCCGGCAACAAATACGGGATGCGATTGCGCAATTGCTGCCGCTTCATGATATCGAGTACGCCCTCGCACGCCTGCTCAGACGCCAATTTTCCGGTGCCGATCATCTCCAGCAACCTGCCCATGTCTGCCGGTGTCGCCACATTGTTCTCAGGTGACGCCTGAAAAATGAAGCTGTCAGGATCAAAGCCTGTTGTCTGGAAAGATTCACTCAGCTTCCGAAAGCCTTCTGCTCCTTTTTTCTCCCCGGCCATGCCCGCTCCGACGCTAAGTAGCTCCCAGCAATCGTATTTGATCGAGATCTGCTTCAAGCCCAACTCCCGCATGTACGCTTCCACTCGCTCTTTCCCAATGATCTCCAGCACTTTGTCCGTAGCCAGGTTGTCGCTGACGATGATCATCAGTGTCGCGAGATCCTTCAGAGCCACCTCTGCCCCCGGAAGAAATTCCTTCAATACCCCCGAGCCTGGGACCAGATCCGCTTCTGTCAGTCGATACCTCTGTTCCAAGCTGACTAGGCCGGCATCTACATCGCGGAAGAGAGCAGCCAGGATCGGAACCTTGAACGTGCTCGCCATTTGAAAAGATTGTTCGGCCCGAATTTGAGCCTCTTCACCGGTACCCAAATGCTTCACTGCCACCCCGAAGGTTCCTGAACTTTCCGACAATGCAGACTCCAGCTTTTGCTGCAAGCTCATATCATGTTCCCCTCCCTGTCCAAACGGTTATTTAGGATCCAACGCATCACGCAATCCATCGCCCAATAGGTTAAAGCCCAGCACTACCAGCATGATCGCCAAGCCGGGGAATATGGACATCCACCACGCTTGCCCCAGGAATGCCTTGCCGACGTAGACCATTGCTCCCCACTCCGGCGCAGGAGGCTGAGCTCCCAGCCCGAGAAAGCTTAGCGCAGCAGCAGCGAGAATACTGGTGCCGAATTGCAAGGTCATCAAGACGATGATGGGGGACAAGATGTTCGGCAGGATATGCTTCACCAAAATGACCCTGTCGCGGATTCCCAATGCGCGTACGGCTTCGATGTACTCTTTTTCCCGAATGGAGAGGACCTGGGCGCGGACGACCCGCACATAGGAAGGGATCACGGCAATGACGATGGCAATCATGGCATTGGTCAAACCCGGTCCCAGCACCGCGATGATAGCGATTGCCAACAGCAAGGCAGGCAAGGCAAGCAAAATATCCATCACCTGCATGATGTAGAGCTCCACTTTGCGGTAGTAGCCGGCAATCACGCCGAGGGTAACTCCGATCAGGGACGCGACAGTTACGGTGACCAATCCCATCAATAGTGAGATGCGGCCGCCGTACAAAAGTCTGGAAAAGATGTCGCGGCCAAAGTCATCCGTCCCCAGGAGATGTGCAGAACCTGGAGCCATCAGCCGATCCTTGAAATTCATCTCATCAATGGGATAGGGAGCAATTAGCGGCGCACTGGCACATCCGATCGTAAACACCAGCAAAATCACGGCGCCGAACATCGCCGTTTTGTTGCGTGCCAGGCGCTTCAACACTTGCAGCCAGTAGGATACCGGAGGAGAAGCCACCTGATTTTCGGCAACCCGACTCGGAGACGATGTCCTGCTCTCATCTGCGATTTCAAGTTGACTCGCGTTTCCATTCATGTTTTCCCGCTCCTTCCTACTCGTATTTAATCCGCGGATCGAACAGGGTGTACAGCAAATCGACCAAGAGATTGGTCAAGGCGAACAGGACGGCTGCGAAAAACACGATTCCCTGGATAGTCGGCAAATCTCTTTTGCCGATCGCTTCGATCGCCAGGCTGCCCAATCCCTGCAGAGAGAAAACTGTCTCGGTCACGATGGCTCCTGCCAACAAGGAGCCAAATTCCAGCCCGATCAGTGTCATGACGGGAATGATGGCATTTTGCAAGCCATGCATCAGGATAACCGACGTCCGCGGTGCGCCTTTGGCTTGTGCCGTACGCATGTATTCCTGCTTGATCACATCCAGCATGCTGGATCGCGTCATCCGGGCAATCATCCCGGCCCCGCCCAATGCAAGCGTGATCGACGGAAGAACCAGCGAAAAGAATCCGTCGTAGCCGGATATAGGGAAAATCGAAAGCTGGTATGCAAAAATCCAGATCAGGAACAAAGCGATCCAGAAGCCCGGCGCAGAGATTCCAAGCAGGGAAAAAAAGACGACGAGGCGATCCACCCACGTATTCTGCTTCACTGCCGCAATCATCCCGATCACAATGCCGATCACTGTCGCCAGG
>DASQMM010000473.1:0-2330 GCA_035645495.1 Brevibacillus sp.
TTTGACGAAAAAGCAGCTTCAGGCGGATGCGTTGAGCGGAGTAGCGTGGGAGACGCTGTTGGTCGTCCCGATCTCGATTCTCTACCTGGGCTTCCTGCAAGGCAACCATACTGCGACAGCATGGGCAATGGAGGGCTGGCAGATTGCTCTGTTGATGCTCGCAGGGGTCGTCACCGCTTTGCCGCTGCTGTGGTTCGCTGAGGCGACGAAATATCTGCCGCTTTCGACCATTGGCTTTATTCAATACCTTTCCCCGACGATCTCTTTGCTGTCTGCTGTTTTCTTGTTCGGTGAGGCGTTTACGACATCGCACCTGATTAGTTTTTCCTTGATCTGGGCGGCGTTGGTGGTGTATACGGTCAGTTCGCTTCGCAAAAAACCGCAGTCGGTACCCTTGCGGACAAATCCTTCATAGAGATCCAAAAACTCCTGACACTTGGGCAGATTGCCGAAGATGTCAGGAGTTTTTGGGTGGTCATAGGTTGTTATGCTTTCTCGCGCAGGCGATACGCGCCGTGGTGGGTAGGTCCCACATATTGATTCAAGGCGAAGGAATGGCGGATTGCTTCGGTAATGAAATCCTTCGCGACAAGAACTGCATCGCGTACGGAATGGCCTTTTGCCAGCTCGGCGCAAATTGCTGCGGCGAACGTGCAGCCTGCCCCGTGCGTATAGGTCGTGTTAAAGCGTTCTGCTTCCAGCACCTCAAATGTCTGCCCGTCGTAGAAGACGTCAACCGCGTGCTGATGTTCCAGTTTGCCGCCGCCTTTGATGACGACATTCGCTGTCCCCATCGCATGGATGCGCTTGGCGGCTTCTTTCATATCGTCGACGCTTTTCAGGGCACCCAGTTGACTGAGAATGCCAGCCTCGAACAGGTTCGGAGTAGCGATTGTGGCATGAGGAAGGAGAACCTCGCGTAGGCTTACCGCGATCTCTGGATGCAGCGCTTCATCTGCGCCTTTGCAAATCATCACGGGGTCAACCACAACATTTTTCAGTTGGTACTCTTTGATTTTACGAGCAGCCAGATCGACCAGATCGGTAGAGCCCAGCATTCCGGTTTTCACAGCATCTACGCCGATTCCAGCAAGAACGGTCTCGATTTGTTTTTCCAATACGGCTACGTCAATCGGGAATACCTCGTGGAACCAGCTATTGCGAGGATCTTGTGCCACAATGACGGTAATGGCAGTCATCCCGAATACGCCGAGCTCCTGGAAGGTTTTGATGTCCGCTTGCAGACCGGCACCTCCGCTGGTGTCAGATCCTGCGATGGTAAGTGCTTTGCGAATAGTCATGTACGATTATCTCCCTTTGTTACCGCATATGAAGGTGCGGATCTAGTCCTTTCTCTTTATTGAAGAGGAAAAAAAGAGGGATGTCAATATCATACCCTGGATACGAGAAAAAGCCTCCTCCAAGATGGAGCAGGCTTGTTGATTCGTATTCTGAAATCTACATGGATGCTGCGTGATGAAAGGAAAAGTGGATTGGCGTGGACATGCTCTTGGAGCGTTGCTGTGCCAGCTTTTTTGCTGCTTTGGCAGCTTCAAACATGCTAGGTGCTTTGACGATTTCTACCCATTGGCGTGTGGCGGTCTCAAATAAAAAACGGTACATTCTCATCGATTATCGCCCTCTCGTCTATTCTTCACATTTATATTGTATCAAGGAATTGGCAGCGATTGTTAAAGCTGATGTTACATAATCATGAAAAGTTTCTTGCATTATTATGAATTTTTAAAAATGGTATCAACATGCGTTACATTTTTCCCTTATCATACGTCTAAGTATTGTACAGCTATTTTTTTCCTGGGAATTTCGCAATTTACACAAATGGGGTGCAAACAAACAGATGGCAAACGCTACGGGAGAACTGACTGTGAAGGAAGTGAATCACAGCTATGGGACAGGCAAGATCAAGGTTCCGGTGCTGTTCGATATCAATCTTCATATCAATCAGGGTGAATTCGTCGCACTCTGTGGCTCCTCCGGTTCGGGGAAATCGACGCTGTTGAATCTGCTGGCTGGCTTGACCAAGCCCGAACAGGGGAAAATTTTTGTCAGCGGAGAGGAGATTTCGCGATTCAACGAGAACGAGCTGTGCTTGTTTCGGCGAAAGTGCATGGGGTTTATCTTTCAATCCTACAACCTCCTGCCTAATTTGACCGCTTTGGAGAATGTAGAGCTGCCCTTGATCTTTTCCGGGGTCAGCGGGAAAAAAAGGCGGCAGAAAGCAACCGAAATCCTGAATCGCGTGGGACTGGAAGGTCGGATCGACCACAGACCGAACGAGTTGAGCGGCGGGCAACAGCAGCGTGTCAGTA
>DASQMM010000474.1:0-2175 GCA_035645495.1 Brevibacillus sp.
AAAGAATAGCCATCATTGCTGTAGCTGAATTCGGTACCCGGTTCCCCGAGCAGTTCTACGTCTAGATCTGCAATAAATGCCATCAGCTGCTCATACGTATCGATGGGTTCATGAGCTGTAAGATCGACGCTGCTTTGATTATCCTGCACCGCTGGATCAATCTCCATGCTGCGCCTCATCGCGTAGTACAGCGTTGGCAGGGACGGCAGCCCAGAGGTATGCGACATCAGATGAGAGATCGTGATCCGCTTCGTCCGCTCTTCGTCTTTCGTCCGAAATTCCGGCAAATACGTGACCACTGGATCGTGAACCGATAGCTTGCCGGCTTCTTGCAGTTGCATAATCGCGACACAAGTAAAGGACTTGGTGATAGAGCCGATGCCAAACACAGTATCTGGCGTAATCTCTGCCTGCTTTTCCCGATCACGATAGCCAAGCCCTTCAGCGAATTGCAATTGCCCGTCCTTGGCGATCCCGATAAAGGCACCTGGCAGCTTGGCGTCTTCCATCCGTTTTCGAGCATACGCTTCCAATGGATGCATGTCACATTTCCCCCTCGACGTTTTTTTCTAGCACATACAAGTGAACCGGTTCGTCACTTTTGAGCAAACCGATCACGGTGTACCCTTGCAAAAAAGCCGACTTGCACATGTTGCGCAAAGCAAAGCGCCAATCCATCGCCACCTGGAGAGCCTCTCGTTTGAGGCTGTGAATCGACGCAGGGACACCTAGCAAAATACCCGGATGCTCACCCAAGCCATCCCGAATCAATGGGCGAGGAAGTTTTTGTTCGTCAAGCTCCCAATCGAGCAGTCGCGGGTACGAGCTCCATATCGGTTCTTCGTTTTTCCCTCCACTTATCCCAACCATGGTACGCTTGCCATTCAACTCCCATTCCAGCAAAAAGCGGTCTGACGGCAATCCCTTGTTGATGCCATCATGCATATCACCGTAGTAGGACTCCATGTATTTCCTCACCTTGCCGCCCAGCTTGCACAAATTGAGGTAGGCATTGCGTGCCTCCAGCGGATCATAGGTCCAGAAAATCCTGTCGTATCCGTAATCCAAGGCCCATTCACGCTGCATCATCTTGAGCTTCTTGCCGATGCCCATATCCCGGTACTCTGGCAGGATTCCCAGCATATGCGAGCAAAGAAATGTCTGACCTTCTCGAAATCCGGCGAAACCATAGGCAAAGCCGACGGGCAAGTCTCCATCGTATGCTGCGATCACGACTCCGCCATTGTGAGACGCAGCCAACAGCTGGGCAACCGGAGTCATGACTCCTTCTCCCCAAATCTTGCATTGCATTTCTTCGATTTCGATCATCCCGGCAGCGGATGTGACCGTTCTGTATTCCAGTACCTGATTCATTTTTGTTCACCTCGGAATCAGGATTTCACATCCGCCATGGTGTAGCTTTTTTCATGTACTTGCAGGGCTTGAACCGCAGACAAATTGATCGAATAGCCAATCCCCGGTCCTTCTGGAACAGCCAGTATGCCTGGCTTGAGGAAAGCCACCTCGGGAGCGACGATGTCCTGCTCCCAGTAGCGGTTGGACGTAGAAGTGTCGCCTGGTATGGTAAAATTCGGTAAAGACGTAATCGCGATATTGTGCGCTCTGCCGATCCCGCTCTCCAGCATGCCTCCGCACCAAACCGGCATGTTGTGAGCCTGGCAGAGATCGTGGATTTTTTTGGATTCCGTCAGTCCTCCTACGCGTCCGATCTTGATGTTGATGATTTTGCAGCTTCCCAGTTCGATGGCACGTCTGGCATCCTCCGCTGTATGGATGCTTTCATCGAGGCAAATCGGCGTTTTCAATTGATTTTGCAAAAAGGCATGATCGACGATGTCATCGTGTGCGAGGGGCTGTTCGATCATGATCAGATTGTACTGGTCCAGTTCTTTCATGATGTCGATCTGCTCTAGGGTATACGCCGAGTTGGCATCTGCCATCAGCGGCAGCGAGTCGCCAAAGCGTTTGCGAAGAGCTTCAATCAAGGCAATGTCAAAGCCCGGCTTGATTTTCACCTTGATCTTTTTGTAGCCCTCGGCAACAAAGCCTTCTACTTTCTGAACAACATCCTCGACTGACGGCTCGATCCCCACGCTTACGCCCACTTCGATTTCCGTGCGTTCGCCGCCAAGTGCTTGGGCCAAGGTCATTCCT
>DASQMM010000475.1:0-3359 GCA_035645495.1 Brevibacillus sp.
AGTCGGCAATTGCCATATTTTTGTGGAGCGCACAGCCGACTACGCCATGGCGGAAGCGATCGTCCTCAATGCCAAAACCAGCCGTCCTTCCGTCTGCAATGCGACGGAGAGCCTTCTCCTCGACCGCGAATGGCCGCTCGCTTCCCAGCGCGATCTCTTGCAGCGTCTGCATGAAGCCGGGGTAGAAATTCGGGCGTGTGAACTAACACGAAAGCAGCATCCCGAGCTCTCCTCTTTCCTGAAACAGGCAAACGAAGAGGATTGGGATACGGAGTACATCGATCTGATTATTGCAGTGCGCACCGTAGAAAGCCTGGAGGACGCATTAGAGCATATCTCTCTGCACAGCACTGGCCACTCAGAAGCCATCGTGACGGAAGACGAAGCTGCCGCTCAGCGCTTCCTCGCTACGGTAGATGCCACGACTGTCTATCACAATGCGTCAACCCGCTTTACGGACGGCGGTGAGTTTGGCTTCGGGGCTGAAATCGGCATCAGCACACAGAAGCTGCATGCACGCGGTCCAATGGGCTTGCCTGCACTCACTTCCTATAAATACGTCGTACGCGGCAATGGTCAGATCAGATAGTCCGGAAAGGAGGCAACATCTATGAACCCGCAACAGGGTGGTTCCATTGAAGGACAAATCGGTTTTCTCGGAGCAGGCTCCATCGTTGAAGCTATGCTCTCTGGCATTATCAAAAAGGGACTTGTCTCCCCGAAACAAATCCTGGTTTCCAACCGGAATAATCAGGAGCGGCTTGATCAGCTGACCCGCGCTTTTTCGGTACAGGTCACACAGGACAAACACGCTCTGGTACAGTCATGCGACATCCTGATTCTGGCGATGAAGCCCAAGGATGCCGCAGAAGCGCTGATGGAGCTTCGCGGAGCGGTCCGTCCAGGACAGCTGGTCATCTCTGTCATCGCCGGAGTCGCCACTTCCTTGATCGAGGAGTGGCTGGGCGTGGAGTGCTCCATCATCCGGACGATGCCCAATACCTCTTCCGCAATCGGTCTGTCTGCCACGGGCCTCGCCTGCAATCGATTTGTAACAGAGGCTCAGCTGCAGCTTGCTACCCGACTCTTTGAATCGATTGGCACCGTCTTTACCGTAGCCGAAGAGGAGCTTGACATCGTCACAGGACTTTCCGGGAGCGGCCCAGCCTATATCTACTACCTCGTCGAAGCCATGGTGGGGGCAGGGACCAAGGCTGGCCTGCCCCGCGAAACAGCTCGTCAGCTCACCCTGCAAACCCTGTTGGGAGCTGCGCACATGCTGCTGGATACCAGTGAGGAGCCAGCTCTTCTGCGTAAAAAGGTAACCAGTCCGGGCGGAACGACACAAGCCGGGCTGGAGGTCCTGGAATCGTATCAATTCCAGGAGGCCGTCTCTTCTGCCATTCTGCGTGCGACAGAGCGCTCACGGGAGCTGGGGGCGCAATACCGGTAGTTTTGCTGGTCCACCCCACTGTTGTATACTGGATGCAACTGTAAGAATACGGAGGTTCTGATGAACATATACGCCTTGTATGGGACGAGCGGAACGGGCAAAAGCTCCATCGCACTGGAATTGGCCCATCGCATGCAAATCGACGCGATCATTGACGATGGCATTCTGATCTACCAGGGACGCAAAGTGGCGGGTACCTCCGCCAAGTACGAAAAGACCAAGATACAGGCCGTCAAACGCGCTATTTTTCACTATAAGGAACATGCCAGCGAGGTACGTAAAACGCTTACTGCGCTTGCTCCTGAGCGCCTGCTGATCCTGGGGACGTCGCAGCGGATGATCGAACGAATTGTGGAATCGCTCGGACTGGCTGAACCAGACGAGTACATTCCCATTGAATCAATCAAACGCCCCCAAGACATCGAGGCGGCCCGCTACATCCGGGAGACGATGGGCAGACACGTGATCCCTATTCCACGTGTAGAGGTAGAACAAGATTTTCTCACGCGTCTGCTCTCTTCTGCCACTCGGATTTTCTCCTCCAAAAAGGAAATTGGCGGTGAGTCCACTGTGGTTCATCCCCCCTTTTCTGGTGGCCGCATCATCATTCATCCGCAGGTATTACGAAAAATGGTGCAGGGAGTGTGCAATCAATACGAGGAAGTGGATGAGATTCTCAAATCGAGAGCATCATTCGACGATTTGCCGCGGATCGAGTTGGCTTTGTCTCTGAAGGTTCCCTACGGCTCGTTTATCCCCGAACGGATTCGCACGCTGCAGGCTGAGTTGCATGAGGAGATCAGCTATTGCTTGAACATTGCTCCCGCTAGTATTGACATACAGGTGGTTGGTTTGCAGTTTATGGAAAATGAAGTTCAATAGTTTTTATGGGACGTGGGTGTTCACCTGCGTCTTTTTTAAGGCGGAACCGCCGCCACAAGCTGCTGTTTCAAGGGAGTGGTTCGAAGTTGGCGGCTAAAGCGTGTTCCGCCTTTTCCGTTCCGGCTTGGTTAAGATCCCAAATACCTTCGCTTTTTCCCCCTTTTTCCTCGGCCAGCCGTGGTTGCTTCCCAGTCATTTGTTGTGGGCTTCTCAAGCTGTTTTTTAGCTGCAAATCTCGGTAGTTTTTACATACCCCCGGACAGGATACTTCCCTGTGTCTTGCTCATGCTATATATGTATCACTTCATGAAAGGAGCAGTCTGATGCCATCTATGCTGTCTTCGATGCAATCGACGCAAGTGCCGATTCCCGAACCTCCACAGGTCATCACGACGAAGGACTGCAGTTATCTGAAGGACGCCTTGTCTTGGAACCTGCTCGCCTTTAAAAAGCTGCATTTTTTTGCGCAGCAAGCCAAAGATCCGGAAGTGAAGCAGCAATTGGAGAAGGCCGGACAGATGCACCAAAAGCATTACCAGATCCTGCTTGGCCACCTGCAAAACAACAATACTGCAATCATGGCCACGCTTCCTCAAACTCAAACCCAATCCCAGCAACAGCAGCAGATGCAGTAAGGGGGTAGATCCTATGCCAAATCAAAACCAGATCGCAAACCCGCAGTCCGGCAGCCTGCCGCAAGTGAAAACGCCTGAAATGAATGACCGCGACTTTCTCAACGACTGCCTAGCCACCTGCAAATATTTGACGGACAGCATGAACATCGCCGTACGAGAAGCCAGCCATCAAAAGCTTCACCAGGACATGATGCAGATTCTGATCGAAACGCACCAGGGAGCCCGGGAAGCATACGATCTCATGTTCCGCAAGGGCTGGTACAAGCTGGAGGCAGAGGAAGAACAGAAGTTGCAGCAAGCCTATCAGCAGTTCAGCGGCTATTCCAGCCAGTTCCCTTATCAGTAATCGTCCATTAGCAAGCAAACAAGGATATCCCTGGTGGTGTCCT
>DASQMM010000476.1:0-7114 GCA_035645495.1 Brevibacillus sp.
CATCGGGCTGCCCATTCCCGATGAGGTGCTCATGACGTACGCCGGGTTTGCCGTTGCCCGTGGCACACTCCTCATGCCGTTGGCGTTTCTAAGTGCATTCCTGGGGGCTATTACGGGTGTGACGATCAGCTACATGATTGGACGAAAATGGGGACTGCCGCTGCTTATGCGGTTCGGACCCTATCTGCATATCACGGAAGAAAAGATCGCCTCTACACAAAAGCTGTTCACTCGCTATGGTCCGTTTTTACTGCTGGTCGGCTTTTTTTTGCCTGGTATTCGACATTTGACTGCCTATCTGGCGGGAATGGCGGTAATGGACCTGCGTCGATTTATCTTCTTTGCTTATGCGGGAGCTTTGCTGTGGAGTATGACATTTTTGCAATTGGGCTTTGCGCTGGGCAAGGATTGGTATCGGGTAGCGGTATATGCACGGCATTATGGATTCTGGTTATTGGCGATAACGGTTTTGATTGGCCTGGGCGTGTATGTGTGGAGAAGAGGAAGGGGGAATCCGGTTTAGACACCTGGATACCCCCTTTTGTTGCATTAGGATCAGAATTTTGTATGCTCCTGCTTTTCCTCGTTTACGTGCAATTGAAAGACGTCTGGTCGCGAATAGTGGCCGACGACATCAAAATCGAATTGGCTTTCCGTGATGCGGTCCAGGTTGAGTTCTGCGTAGAGGATCTCCTCTTTCCCCGTGACAGGCGCAACGATGAATTCACCCAAGGGATCGACGATGCAACTTCCGCCACGCGTCAATTCATGGTCCATCTCCTGTAGCTCGACACGCTCTAGAATGTCCTCCGGGTACATGTCCTTCGTCGAATACTGGTTGCAGGAGAGGACGAAGCAGCGTCCTTCCAGGGCGATATGGCGCATCGAAGCGAACCAGGTGTCGCGCGCATCCGCTGTAGGTGCCAGATAGATCTGGACGCCTTTTGCATACATGGCGGCACGGGCGAGCGGCATGTAATTCTCCCAGCAGATCAGGGCGCCTATCCGGCCGTACGGCGTATCAAAGATAGGGAGCGTGCTGCCGTCGCCTTCGCCCCAGATGAGCCGTTCAGACCCGGTCGGCTTCAGCTTGCGGTGCTTGCCGAGAATCTGGCCGTCCGGACCGAAGAACAGAGCCGTGCAGTAGAGTGTCCCTCCGCTGTAGGCCGAATCCTTTTCGATGACGCCGATCACGACATAGGCACCGGCTTCCTTGACTGCTTTTCCGATCGCTGCTGTCTCGGGACCAGGGATTGTGATGGCGCTGTCCGAATAGCGGGCAAAATCCTTTCGTCCTTCCAGCGAGCGGCTGCCAACTTTGGCGCCAAATGTCATGCCGCGCGGGTATGCGGAAATGAATGCTTCCGGGAACAGCATGATTTTTGCCTGTTTTTTCGCAGCTTCTTTGATCAGTTCGATCGCTTTGGCAACGGTGGCTTCCTTGTCCATGAGGATCGAGCCCGCCTGGATCACAGCGACTGTAAATGATTTGTTTTTGGTCATGATGCCACTTCCTTTGTTTTGTTATAGGCCGCTTCCTCCGGATAGAAGACGCGGTTCAGGTCGGTATGGAACTCCTCTTTGTTTTTCGTATCCCGATCCCGGGTTGCAAGGCTGACGAGTAAGAAGGCAGCCAGCCCCAGCAAGAATCCGGTCGTTGCAGGACCGATCGGCAGCGGAGAGCCATCCGGCAAATTCCTGCTCCGTCCGCTCTGCGAAGGGCTTGAAGAACTTCTTGTAAACAAGGAAGATGATGACGGTATTGACGGCATTCAGGGCGAGCACCCAGACGAGGGGCTGTGGAAAGAATCCGATAAAAGCAGCTTCATTGAATACATTGAAATTCGGTAAAAAGGTTAAGGCATAAAAGAAGAAAAAGGCACCAATATAAGCGGCGTGAAGCTTTCTCATGACGTCACCATCCTTTTATAATCGGAAAATTGTTTATAGTGTAAATACTAAGGCGTTTTCTCTATAATGAGAAATATATATATGAGATATGAACTATTCTATTTTGGAATGATGGGGAGAAAGGAGTCGCACATTGAAGCTGTTAGACTGCAAAATTCGTGATTTGAAGATTTTCGTCACGGTTGTGGAGGAACGGAATTTTACGAGAGCGGGGGAAAAATTGTTCATCGCCCAGCCTTCGATCAGCAAATCCATTCAGCGGCTGGAGGAAGAACTGCAAGTGATTTTGTTTGATCGCAGGATGCGGGATGTTGCCCTGACAGATGCCGGCGAGATCGTCTACGAGCACAGCAAGGAGGTCCTGGCTTTGATGAAGCGCATGGAGACCGGCATTGAGGACCTGTCGGATGCTGCAGCAGGTCAATTGAAAATCGGGTTGCCGCAAATCATCGGGACGTTCATTTTCCCTCCGATCGGGAAGGCCTACACGGAGCGTTATCCCAAGGTGGCGCTGAAAATCGAAGAAAGGGGCGGCATTTTAACAGAAAAGCTCGTGGAAAAAGGGGAGCTGGATGTCGGGTTTGTCGTCTTTCCGGTGGACAACCCTCTCCTGTATACGGAGCAAATTTATGAGGATTCCTTCGTGCTTTGCGTATCGGCCAATCATCCATTAGCGGCTCGGGAACAGATCGAGCTGCATGAAGTGAAGGACGAGCAGTTTATCGTCTTTGCCAAAACCTTTGCGCTCCATAAAATCGTGATGAACGCTTGTGAGCGCTCGGGCTTCAAGCCACATGTTTTGCTGGAAAGCACGCAGTGGGATTTGGTTCTCGAGCTGGTCTCCGTGCAGATGGGAATTGCCATTTTGCCGCGCGTGTTTGCGAACAAGCTGAAGAATATCGAAATCGCCTCCATCCCGATTACCAACCCGTCATTCAAGTGGCAGGTAGGAGTGATTACGAGCAAAAAGTATTATCATTCAGCGGCGTTGAAGCGTTTTCTCGATACCGTTCATGAAATTTATACGTGAGGATGCAAAGTAGTGGATCGGATGAACGGACAGACTAGACAAAAGACCAGTGGAAGGGAATGGCGTCTAGTCCATGGAACGCGAGAAGCGGGGAAGTCTGGGGCAATGGAAAGTGTGGATTGGAGTTCTGCTGTGTCTTTTATTTGTGGGGGCGTTTGCCATCCTGGGTGCAAGCATCGAGACGCAGACCATCCGTGCTTTTGATTCGGCTGTCATCCATAGAGTGCAAGCCGCTACCCCGTCATGGCTGACTTCTCTCATGCTGTTTTTCACCTTTCTGGGTTCGGTGAAGGCACTTGCGGTGCTGGCAATCTGTACCGCTTTGACGATGCTCTGGCAGAAAAAGCGTTGGGAGGCACTGTTTTTGACAGTGGCACTGGGCGGCGGCATGCTGTTCAATCTTCTTCTTAAGGAGTTGTTCCGGCGGGAGAGGCCTGATCTACATCGCCTGATCGAAGAAGGGGGCTATAGTTTTCCCAGCGGTCACTCCATGGCGTCCTTTCTGTTCTACGGGATGGTTGCCGTTTTTTTGTACCTTTTCGTCGTCTCAAGGCTGGCCAAGCTCGGAATCGTGCTTGCGGCCGTTATCCTGATTGCGTGTGTGGGAGCAAGCCGTATTTACCTTGGTGTCCATTACCCCAGCGATGTCTTGGCAGGTTATGCTGCTGGCGGGGCTTGGCTGGTGCTGTGCCTGCTGGGGATGCATCTGGTACTGGAACGGCGCAGAGCAAAGAAACACCGATCAAACTGACTGGTACAATCCCCCAATCCCGAGTATGATGAGAAAAAAGAGCGGGAGGGGAATTGCATGCAAGCATACAGCTATTTTTGTCCGACACGCATCGAGATGGGAACGGGAATATCCTTGGAACTGCCTGCCATCCTACAATCACTAGGGCTGGGCTCGTCTATTCTTTTAGTGAGTGACCCCGGCGTCATCCGAGCAGGTTTGGTTGCTCCGATTCAGGCGGCTTTGGAAGCAGCAGGGTATCCGGTCACGCTGTTTGACGCCTTGAGCCAGAATCCGCGGGATACCGAATGTTTGGCAGGAGCGGCGCTTTTCCGCGAGACTTCAGCCGAACTGGTCGTGGCGGTCGGCGGAGGAAGCGCGATGGACACGGGCAAGGCGATTGCCCTGATCGGCAAAAACGGCGGCACCCCGGCCGAATATGCAGACGGACATCTTCCATACCACAACATTGCGCCGATTGTCTGTATTCCAACGACGGCGGGGACAGGCTCGGAGGTAACGCGCTCCGCCGTGATCACGGAAGCGGCGACCCATCGCAAAATGACCTTGAAGCATGCGGCGCTACGTCCCACGTTGGCTGTGCTGGACGCGGCGCTTACCTACAGCGTCCCGCCAGCAGTTACGGCGGCGACTGGGGTAGATGCACTTGTCCACGCCATCGAAGGCTACACCTGCAAACTGACCCATCCCATCTCGCAAGCCTTTGGAGCGCAGGCCATGCGTAAGATTGTGACAGCTTTGCCCAAGGCCTATCAGGACGGCCGCGATGAACAAGCCCGTTACGAGATGCTGGAGGGCAGTCTTCTGGCAGGCTTGTGCTTCGGTTCTGCCGACGTGGCTGCTGTCCACTGTCTGGCAGAAGCGCTCGGGGGCCTGTACGATACCCCGCACGGCGTAGCGAATGCTGTTTTCTTGCCGCATGTATTGCGCTTCAACGCACAGGAGGACACATCGCTACATGCGCGTCTTGCTCGTTACATGAACTTTGCCTGCGATGCGGATTCGGACGAGCTAGCCTGCGAGAAGCTGATTGCTGGGATCGAGACGTGGACGAGCCGTCTCAACATTCCGAAGCTGCGGGATTTGCCTGGGGTACGCGAGGAGGATTTCTCCCGGATCGTGGAGCTTTCAGTCAAAAACGGCTCCACGCCAAGTAATGTACGTGCGGTGACGGCGGAGGATTATCTGCGGATTTTGCAGGAGGCGTATCGGGCATAACAGACAATCGTGCAAAAATCTCTCCAGTGTAGGAACAGGAGAGATTTTTTAATTGCTATTTACATACATACAGTATGTATGTTAAATTATTCCCAAACATATCCACTAGGAGGCCCACGATGATTACAAACAGCTTTTATCCCGTCATACTCACCAGAGAGGTTGCCCGCAGCGCTCAATTTTATTGCGAGCATTTTGGATTCGAGAAAGTCTACGAAGCCGATTGGTATGTCAGTCTGCGTGTCCCGGCAGGTGGGGGACAAATCCCGTTTGAACTGGCGATCCTGGACGCTTCACACCCGACGGTCCCGGCCGCTTACCGTCAACCCGTGAATGGCTTGATTCTGAACTTCGAGGTAGAAGATGTAAATGCTCAGTATCAACGCCTGATTATCGAACAAAAACTGCCGTTGGAGCTGGATATTCGAGATGAGGAATTCGGTCAGCGGCATTTTATCACCCGTGATCCAAATGGGGTCTTGCTTGACATCATCACGGTCATCCCGCCTTCGGAAGCGGAGAGCGCGCAATACCTGGAGAAAATTTGGTCTGAATAGGAGGAGGAAGGGCGTGACAGTGGCTCTTAAGGAGTATTTCGGAGCGGAATTGGCGCAGCGGCTCTCCCTCCTGATCCGCTCTCATGATCCGGCTTTTCCCGAGGAGGCTTTCATAGAAGCGGTAGCAAGCCAAGTGGGGCCGCTCGAATTGAAAGGAAGGGTGGCGGTGATCGCGGAAGCCTTGCGTGAGGCATTGCCCCCTGATTACACGGAGGCAGTTCGGATCTTGCTCCAGATTCTCGGCCCGGAAAATGAGACAGAGGAAGGGATGTTTACGAACGGCTATTTTCTGATGCCTGTCGCTTATTACGTGGAAAAGTACGGGCTTGAGCATTTTGAACTTTCCATTAATGCCCTGTATGAGATCACGAAGCGGCACACGGCAGAATATGCGATCCGCCCGTACCTGACCCTTCATGTCGACGATTGCCTGAAACAATTGCATATCTGGGTGTGCGACGCTAATCCTCACGTTCGTCGCCTGGTCAGCGAGGGGACCAGGCCACGCCTTCCTTGGGCAAAGCGAATGGAGGTGATCAAAGGGGACCCCAAGCAGAATCTGGCCTTGCTCGAACCCCTGCTTGACGATCCTTCCTTTTATGTCAGAAAGTCCGTCGCCAATCATTTGAATGATTTGACGAAAGACTATAAGGAGGTTACGTTTGAGTGGATGCTTCAAAAAGCGGAACACGGAGGCGAGCATCTGCCGTGGATCATTCGCCACGCTTTGCGCTCCCTGATGAAATCCGGGGATCAAGCGGCGTGGGAGCTTGCGGGAAGCTTGGATAAAAGGAGAACAGGGGATGCATGAGAAGAAATAAGGAAGAAACCGCGTTAACGATTCAAAAATTGATCGAGGTAGCGAGAACCCATTTTACCGATCGCGGGTATGCCGATGCTGCTTTGGAGGAGATTGTCCAGGAGGCAGGGCTTACACGTGGCGCACTTTACCACCATTTTGGGAATAAAAAAGGCCTCTTCCAGGCTGTGCTGGATACCGTCCAAAAAGAGGTTGCGGAACGGGTGGAAACACAGGCGGCCAAGAGCGGGGATGTCTGGGAGCAGCTCATCTTGGGGTGTCGTGCCTTTATCACGGCAGCTGTCGAGCCCAAGAACAAGCGAATCATGCTGGTGGATGGGCCGGCAGTCCTCGGGTGGGAAGAGTGGCGCAAAATGGACGAGCAAAACTCCATGCGGCTCTTGCGGGAGCAACTTCAATTCATGCAGCAGCAGGGTGAGTTGAGACAAGTCGCTGTCGACGCATTGACACACATGCTCTCGGGAGCCATGAATGAAGCCGCCCTTTGGATTGCCTATGCAGCGGAAGAAGAGCAGGCTTACGAAGAAAGCTTGATCGTCATTTCGTTGTTGCTCGAGGGGTTGCGGCGACCAGATCGCATGGAGTGATTGAGGGACCAGTCATAAAAAAAGCATTCAGAGCACAGAAATGTGCTATCTGAATGCTTTTTTCTTCCTATTTTAATGCCCGGACGGTGCGCTAATCCCAATCCGGTCGACGAGCCCTTTGCTTTCTTCATTCAAGCCTTCGACCCTCACTTGTTTGCCCAGCTGCTCATATTTGTGCACCACTTTGGCGATGCCGGTTACGGCGGAGTGGTCCCAGACATGAGAGCGGCTGAAGTCGAT
>DASQMM010000477.1:0-5171 GCA_035645495.1 Brevibacillus sp.
AATAAAGCCTTCCTGTTCGTAATCACGCGGAAAATACTCCGCTTTTTCTTCCCATTGCTGCCAGTAAGCGCTTGGCACCAAGCAATAGATCGTACTCATTCTCGCTCCGCCTCCATTTTCTATACCCTATTTTCGTGACAACCATCTATCAATGTGACGAATTGATTTTCCGTAGACCAGTTCCTCCATCCGTCCCTGGTCATAGCGCCACTGAATGAAATTCCGCAACGAATGCAAATCCACCCATGCGTCCTTGGACTGCGGGTTGCGATCCGGCACCTCTCCGGTGATCTCCCCGTCATAGACGAGCTTCGCCAGTTCTGTAGGGTGAATCCCGATCTGATAGGCGATCTGATGCAGGGCAATTTTCATAGGAACCCTCCGTTCCTCTTTCCTGTTTCGACTTCGTTCTTATTTTGCCAGCATTTTTTGATCATGCCAAGTCCTTAGCTCTTCCAGTCCCATTTGAAGCTTTGCGATCATTCTGTTTACATAATAAATGTTATGGTGCGTTCGATCCGCCGCTTTTCTTATGCTACACTACTTGAAAAGGAGTGTGCCGCCATGAAAGCAGAGAAAGCTTTTTACTATACAGTTGACAAACGAAATGTAGAAGAGTACAAAAATATGCTCGACCTGATGAAGATCCCCTACGAAATCGAAGCCCCCATCGCTTTGCTGCAAGAAGGGGCCGATATGTATCGGATCGTGTTTCCCAATCTACCTGCACGCCTCTACGGGATGGTGAGCAAACTATTTCAAAGAGACGCAATCCCCTATGACCAAGCCTGAAGCTATCCCGCAGCTTTAGGCAGCTTTTCTCCCGGTTGCCCGGGTGCCTGCTCCTTCTCTACAAGACGCAGGAATTGCCCGAAGATGGCCGCAAGCGATTGCTGAAACAAGGTAGCAAGCACGACGGGCAAGGCGACGAGCGGTGGAAAATAAGAAATCGCCAAAACAGTCCCCGCCCCGATATTGCGCATGCCGCTGTTAATGGTAAGCGTAACGATGACATCCCTGCGCCAGCCAAACAACCGTGCCGCAAGCCATCCGACCAGGTAGCTGAGAATAGACAAAACAAGTACGAGTCCGGCCATGCCGATCAGCTTGGCATCCACTCTAGACAAATAAGGAGCCACCACCGAGCTGTTCATGGCTACAATCACTCCCATGCTCAGCTTGGTAAACGGGGCGAGCCGGGGTGCCAGTGTTTGTTTCACCTTGCCGCCGGTGATTTGGTGGAGCGCCATCCCTGCTAGAGACGGCAGTACTACCATATACAGCATCCCTTTCATCATCGAGCCAAGATCCATCTCCACATTGGCCCCCACAAACAGCGATAAGCCCAATGGCACGACCAATGGAGACAGCATCGTATCAATCAGGATGATGGATAACGTCAGCGCCATATTCCCCGCGTAGATGGACGTCCATAACATGCTGGAGACTCCCGTCGGTATGACCGCTGCCAGGACAAATCCAGTTACAATATCTACTTCATCCGGGAAAAAAAAGCTGGCAGCTCCCCAGGCCAGAAATGGCATCAAAGCATGCAGGATCACCAGATTGACGATCATCGGCAACGGACGCGTGAGTACTCGAGCAAAGTCGCGAAATCCAGACCCCAAACTGCCAGAAAACGTCATAAAGGCAAAGAACCACGCACTTAGGAAGGCATATGGTTGCAAGGCTTTTTCGGCAAGTATCCCGATGACAACACTGGTTGGTGTCAAAATGGGCATGATTTTTTCCAAAAAAAGGTTCAGTTTGACTAGCATATCATCTTGCACCTCGATTACGCTCTCTTCCACACTTCTCAAAGGGATAGCTTGGATCACGGGACAAAGAGATTAGATGTCAGGTATGTTATCATGAAGCTTCCAAAGCGGCAAGCTTTTCTCCATCCTCTACGCCTTTTTGCATACTTTTTCTTAACAGGTAAAGGCTATGATTGGAAAGGAGGCGCGAAGATGAACGGTATGGAATGGGCAGAGTTTATTCGCAGAACAGAAAATAAGATGTATCACCTGCATCGCGCAATAGATGGGATTTGTAATGAACCGGATTATCAGGAATCCGTGACGGCTCTTACAGAGGTTGTGAGGGATTACCAGATGCTTGTCGAAAAGGCCAAGGATGAGCTTCGGGCCATCGACATGCATCCCGAGCACCGCCACGAATAAGCAAATAATGAGGTCACCTGATATCGTACATCAGGTGACCTCCTCGTTTTGTCCTACACCTTTCTCCACTACGGAAAATCGGCGTTGCAAAAATCCTGCCCGCCCTTCATAGTAGGAATGGAAGGGAACATTTGGCAATTACAAAGGCTATTAAAAAACGGGGGATGAAGAATGGATTTTCAGCAACTACGTAGATATTGTTTGTCGAAGCCCGGTGCGATCGAAGACTTCCCTTTTGGAGATGACACACATGTAATCAAGGTGGGCGGTAAAATGTTTGCCCTGCTGAGTGAAAAGGAGCAGATCCCGCATATCAGTTTGAAGGGCGAACCGGAATTTTCCGAATTGCTGCGCGCCCAATATGACGCAGTCAAGCCCGGCTACCATTTGAACAAACGGCATTGGAATACCGTCGAGATGGATGGAACCCTTCCCGAGGAGGAAGTGAAGGGCTGGATTGATCTTTCCTATCAACTGGTTGTGAAAGGACTAAAAAAAGCCGTTCGGGATGAGTTGTTTTTGTTATAAATACTCACATTAGATGGCAATTTATTCGTCCCTTGCAACACGCGATTGGCAACAGGCAGGAGGAGATGTTTGTGAAAACAAGTGTCCGAGTTGCAGGTTTTCTGCTCTATACGGCGCTCCTGATATTCGGTTTGTGGCTTCTCTTTTATTATGATGCCGTCCTTCTGGAACATCGGAAAATGACATTTGAACATTGGCCCTATTTCTGGTACCGTACGCTTTACCCGATCCTGATCGGTATTTTCCTTGCTGTTCCTTCGTTTGTCCGAACTTTCCGAAGCTATGGTCGATGGAAATTTGACTGGATTCAGTTCGTCACTGTTGGCATACCCACATTATGTGGGACGTTTGCTTTTTTGATTTACTATTCACCAATGGGCCAGTACCTATCTGTATTTTCCTTTCTTGTCTCCACTCCAAATCTGTCCCTGATCTGCGGGATCGCTCTTGGCTATTTTTTGTTGTACTGCTTTCAAAAAAAGTCGTAGCTCAACTGTTTAATCAATCGGCTATCCCTCATCTAGACCAGCTTTTTGCGCTGTCATCAGCAAGGAAAGCGGTTTTCCCGTAAGCGGATGGATGGGTTCTTTGCAATGGACCAATCGAAGCCCGGCATGATGCAGAGCGTTGAGCCAGGAGCTCATTGTACGAAAATACCATGGCATTTCCGCTTGATAACCTTCTCCCATCCCTTGGAAGTTTTCTTTCCTCCAACCATCTTCGTACCGCTCTTTTTCCGTCACCGCGAACGGATGCAGCGTATGGATCATGAGAACTCCCTGCTGAGAAAGAAGCGAGGAAAGAGACGTAAGCAAGGGTACGATGACTTCCGAAAGAATGGAGAAATTGCAGACGATCGCGTCGAATTGATCCCCTACTTGCTTGGGGCTTTCGCAAAAATCCGTATAGTTGATGGTATAGTAAACACCGCCACCGGACTCCTTAGCCCGTTTGATCAACTCGTTGCTCCCATCGATGCCGACGACCTCCATGCCTTTTTCAGCCAATGTACGGACTAACCACCCTTCCCCGCAACCGACATCGAGGACTTTGGCTGGCCGATGCCTTGCAATCTCCTGAATCACTGCCTGATCGGTAACAAGCTTTCGGCTCTCAATCTGTTTTTCTCGCACGGATTGTGTCCATGCTTCTGCATTGGTGATCCAACTCTGTTCCAATTGGTGCTCGAGATCCTTCATGTTTTTCCCTCCCCGATATGTATGATGAAAGTATACGTCATTCTCCATGGGAAGGACAGATTTCTTGACAATCGCTTTATACCTGTATATGAGGAGGAAGCGTTCATGTCGCGTAAATTCATGAATCGCATCGGGACCGTGTTTATTCCCGTCAGCAATATTGAGAAGGCAAAAGCTTGGTACTGCAAGCTCTTGGATTTGCCAGAAACGGGAGAGATTGTACATGGGCATCTGTATTGTCTCCCGATGGAAGGCGATACGGGTTTGGTGCTGGACAGCAAGATTTATGACCCGGACTCCCGGCGAAACACTCCCCTTTTTCATTTCAATTGTGACAATATTGAGCTAGCCTATCAATCCTTGCAGGAAAAAGGAGTAGAGATTCTCACGGACATTGAAAACGGTCACTGGTTCAATTTCAAAGATCCGGATGGCAATGTACTGATGGCCTGCCGCTGCTGATTTCCCGTCTTTTTGGCATAAGAACAACTGGATGTTCACACTCTAATCAAAAAGGCGGTGTGCAGGATGCGTTCAAAGCGACGGGATCAAGAGCAGGAGCCATCAGTAGCTCCCGGATTATACGGCCATGATCCGCTAGAGGCCAAAGCAAATGAAACGGAAATCGAAAACGGTGAATACACATCAGTGACTAAACTGTTCCTGGATCGCACGCCAGAAGACTAGACAGGAAGAACCCGCCTCAGTCCAATATAGAGGCGGGTTCTTTGGTTCGCGGGAAAATCATGGTATGGCTTGGCGCGACCTGATTTCTTCTCTGGCACGGTCATTCATTCTCGCGGGGCTCCATTTTGGTTCCCATACCAGTGAGACTTTTACATCCTGGATCCCAGGCACCCCTTTTGCCGCGGTTTCCACATTCTGAACAATCTGATCAGCCAACGGGCATTGTGGAATCGTCAGGGTCATTTCAATGTTAGCTTGTCCTTTTGCCTCTTCGACCTCAACCTCATAGACTAGCCCCAGATCTACGATATTCACCCCGATTTCTGGATCGATTACTTCTTCTAGGGCGGCCCATAATTTATCTTCTATCACCATCGCTAGCACCTCTTTAAACCCTCGAAATGGAGAGCGGAATGGGGGATCAGTTTTACTTTTGCCGTCCAGCGATGATATTATCCACCTCGAGCAACCACCAGCACTACGTGAATCCCCGGTCATATGAATAAGGACATACCAATGAAAATGGTTAAGGCAACAATGCTAATCGCCGATGCAACTTTCGCATAACGAATTG
>DASQMM010000478.1:0-2189 GCA_035645495.1 Brevibacillus sp.
TGGAAACGGATGAAAAGGCGTTAGAATTGCGGCGTTTTTAAAGCCCTTCGCCAACAGCCATGGATGACCGTTCTTTTTCAGGACGCTTTGCACATCCCGCAGGGTCAAGTCGACTCCCAATGCCATCTCGTCCACGATCTCGTCCAAGGTCATCCCCGGTTTATACGCACGCCCGATATGTACCACTAATTCCGCTTCGTAATGGATCTCTCCGCGATTGCCGGGAAAATCGATTTCCTGTCCGGCTGTTTCCACCAACGAACGCGTCGGCTTGTCAAACAGCATAGGGGATGTTGGCACATCGTTCCCGAGTTCTTCCGCATGCAACCGGTAGTTGCGTCCTACGCAAAAAATATTCTGAATCTGCTTCATTCTGTCCTCTCCCAACTGTCCGGCTATGACGGTTTTTATCTTGTGCACTCTGTTTTTACTATATCATGGGTGAGCGGATCGGGACAGCAATTACCCTTCTGCTGCTGGACCCGAATATCGATGCCAAAGCTGGAGATTGCCTCTGGCTTCCACCTCGAATACCGTGTCACAAATCCCTTCCATAATTTGCTCGAGGTCGGCTTCTTCCGGTGTCGGGTATGAAAAGGCATAGCAGATTTTCGCTTGTTCGTCTGTAGATTCGTAGCAGATGGAGTGAAAACTCGGCCATAATTCCAACGCTTGCTTGCGCGACAAGAGGGTCGCCTCCAAAGGAAACAAACCGTCCCATTCCGACTTTTGATACGTAGAGGTAACTTCCACGCAAAATGCTTCGGCTTGCTCGTCTACCCGCTTGAAAACAACCTGATCCTCCCGGTAGAAACCATATCCGGAAGGCAGTGTATCCGCTAATGAAAAACCGATCCCGATTGGCAAATCGTCCGGTTTTAAGGCGTGGATGAGTCTTCCTGGCAAAAGGTAATGTCCCTCCTGTTGGACTGGGAGAAATTCGCCCAGCACTGCTACTGTCTGCTGATTATTTTCGCTTGTCGTCACTTGTACGTACATGATCGGTGCACCTCCATCTTCAACAGTATGGTCACAATGACTTGACTCGAAACACTGTTAAAGGCGGATGTAGATCAGACTGTTGTGGAGAGGAGGAAAAAGAGAAAAACGCTCAGGCGGGTTGGGATCTTTGCGGGGAGTCATCCCTGGCCGCCTCCCACTCCAAAGGCGGAACCGCGGCCAAAAGCAGCCTTTTCAAGGAAGGGATTCAGGGTTGTCCGCTAAGAGCGTGTTCCTCCTTTTCCGTTCCGGCTTGGTTAAGATCCCAAATGCCGTCGCTTTTTTTCTCTTTTTCCTCAGCCAACTCTTCTTATTAATTGCTGCCCTTTCTGAGGGTTTCTCATGGTGTTTTGAAAATAAAAAACTGCCCCTTTCTTTTCAGGAACAGTCTTTCATCTCTCACACTATTCTTGTTTACTCATTTTCCATATTACGTACATGGTGAAAAGCCTTCAAGAAATTCTCGGGTGCATGCGCTCCAGACAGGGCAAGTTTCCCGTCGATGATAAAGAACGGCACGCCTGAAATCTGATTATCTCTGGCGAATGCGATGTCCGCATTGATTTCATCTGTATGTCGTTCGTTTACGATCGCGTCGCGGATTTGCTCTTGGTCAAGGCCCAGTTCTTCTGCCAGCCCGAGCAGAACCTTCAGATCACCGATGTCTTTACCATCTTCAAAGTAAGCTTTATAAATGGCATCCACGACCCTTGCTGTGTCTCCCTCAGGCACACTTTTGATGAACTGATGGGACGCTAAGGTATTTGGCATTTTCTCTACCTTATCGAAACGAAACGGCAGATTAGCCACTTCTCCAGAGCGTGTGACTTGGCTCAACATTTGCTGCACCATGTCTGGACTTCCCTTGGTGGCCATTACTTCTAAGAATGGCTTGCCTTCCTTGGGAAGGTCAGGGAATAACTGATAGGCGCGGTATTGGATCTGGATCGGCTCCCCTGTCCATTGGGCGATGGCATCAGACAAGTTCTTTTTCCCTATCCGGCACCACGGACAAACCATGTCCTGAAAAATCTCGATTTGCATGGGTAGACCCCCTTTGTTGTCGCTATTCTTTTGCTATTGTACCCGATGCACGTTGCTTGTGCATTGCCCTTTTGCTGTTGTAGACACTTTGAGGCGGACGAAGGTGTTTTGAGGTACACAATAGAAAAAACCCAGCCAAAATGATG
>DASQMM010000479.1:0-1788 GCA_035645495.1 Brevibacillus sp.
GGATCAAGCATTACAACGAAGTAGCTCCGGTCAGCATGGGAGATGACGATTTTCTCCGCATTCTGGATGGAATCGGTTCGACACAAGCGCTTGTTGTCATGGTCGTGGATATTTTTGATTTCCAGGGCTCCTGGCTCAAAGGCTTGCCGCGCTTCGTCGGAAACAACCCGATCCTGCTCGTGGGCAACAAGGTAGATCTTCTGCCGCGCAATATCAACCTCAACCGCGTCCGCAACTGGATGCAGCATGAAGCCAAGGAACGCGGATTGCGTCCGCAGGATGTGGTGTTGATCAGCGCACAAAAAGGATTACATATCGACGAGTTGCTGGCTCGCATCGGAGAGCTACGCAAAGGACGCGACGTATACATTGTCGGCGTCACGAATGTGGGCAAATCTACCATGATCAACCGGATTTTGCACGATTTCGGCTCCACGGAGCTGGAGATCACGACCTCTCCGTTTCCGGGAACGACTTTGGACAAGATCGAGATTCCGCTTGAGGATGGCCGTTCCATCTTCGATACTCCCGGCATTATCAATCGGGAGCAGATCGGGCATATGATCACACCAACGGATCTGCGCAAGATCACGCCGACGAGCCGAATCAACTCCAAGGTGTACCAGCTCGATCCGGAACAGACGCTGTTCCTCGGGGGTCTGGCACGCGTGGATTTTGTCCGTGGCCCAAAACAGCCGCTGGTCGTGTACGTGGACAATGATCTGTACATCCATCGGACCAAGCTGGAAAAAGCGGATGAAGTCATGGAAAAGCATCACGGAACCATGCTCGTCCCGCCTACGGGGGAAGAAGCTGTACAGGCTTTGCCGCCATTTGTGAAGCATTCATTCAAGATCAAACCGACTGGCATGTCTACAGACATCGTCATTTCTGGATTGGGCTGGGTCACGTTGCAGGGCAAGCATGAAGCAAATGTCGTCGTCCATGCACCCAAAGGAGTCAGTGTAGGGATGCGAAAAGGCTTGATCTAAGCTTGAAAGATTGCTTCGCCCGCAATCCTGCCATATGCTAGAGAGAAGAGTTAGGGGGTTGGAGAGCGTCATGATGACAAGCAAGACTAAATTGGTGGGGCTTTTCGGTCATCCCGTTTCCCATTCTCAATCGCCGCTGATGCATAATGCGGCGTTCGCGGAAGCGGGCCTGTCCTTTGCATACGCTGCTTTTGACGTACATCCGGAGGATCTCGAAGAAGCTGTCGATGGTATTCGAGCGCTGGGGATCAAGGGGGTCAATGTGACGATCCCGCACAAGGTTGCCGTGATGTCCATGCTGGATGAGGTAGATCCCTTGGCGAAAAAAATCGGAGCGGTCAACACGATCGTCAATGTTGACGGCCTCTTGATCGGCTATAATACCGATGGCTTGGGCTATGTCCGATCGCTGGTAGAGGATACAAAAATCGATTTGGATAAGCAAGTGGTCACCATCCTCGGTGCCGGTGGCGCTGCCAGAGCGGTTGCCTTCACCTTGGCTGAACATGGGGTAAAAGAAATTCGGATCATCAACCGTTCGCGGGAAAAAGCCCTGTTTTTGGCGGAACACGTAGGGACCATCGTTCCGACCAAGGTCGTCGAACAGGATGCCGGCCAAGCGACAATCGCAGATTCGACACTCTTGATCAATACGACTTCCATCGGTATGTTCCCAAATGTCCAGGATATGCCGGTTCCGGCAGAATGGCTGCACGGGGAGCTGGTCGTCAGCGACTTGATCTACAACCCCTTGGAAACCCGTTTGTTGCGGGAGGCACGCAGTATTGGCGCTACC
>DASQMM010000480.1:0-3136 GCA_035645495.1 Brevibacillus sp.
CTAAGAACGAGGTCAACGACTGGCTGATCGAGGAGCATAAAAAGCGTCACAACGGCGAAGCGCCGGATCTGTTCGTCCCAGGCGGCATGACAGCGGCGATGGCCATCGTCGAAGCCGTGAAAAAATCGAATGGCGATACAAATGCAGACAATCTGATCCCGCTGATGGAAGGCATGTCGTTTGATTCACCAAAAGGAAAAATGACCTTCCGTCCTGAGGACCATCAAGCGCTGCAAGTCATGTACGCGATTCGTCTGGAACAAAAAGACGGGATGGAGTGGCCTGTACCTGTCCTGATGGGAGAACTGTCACCGGAGGATACCGCTCCGCCGGTTCGAAACAAACGATAGACGCACGATCAATCAAAAAAGGGTGATAGCATGCAGCCGATTCTTCAGACGGAAGGGTTGACGATCGCGTTTGGCGGACACAAGCCTGTCCAGGATGTAAGTCTGAACGTCATGCCCCATACCTTCACCTCGATCATCGGTCCCAATGGTGCGGGCAAGACGACGCTGTTCAACCTGCTCAGCGGCCAGCTCAAGCCGACAGAGGGCAAAGTGTGGCTAAAGGGAAAAGACATCACCCATCTGTCGGTGGCAAAGCGCACAAGGCTGGGCTTGGGCCGATCCTTTCAAATCACGAATGTCTTCCCCTCCTTAACGGTGTTGGAGAACGTCCGTCTTGCCGTCCAGGCACAGGCGGGCGTCTATTACAGCCTGTTTGCCAGTCCCAAAAAACACGCACATTTTGAGAAGCGTGCCATCGAGCTGCTAGAGACGGTTTTGCTTGGTGCAAAAGCGGATTCTCTCGCCAAAAACCTGGCGCACGGGGAAAAGCGGAAGCTGGAAATCGCCATGCTGCTTGCCTTGGAGACGGAGGTACTGCTCCTGGATGAACCGACAGCGGGGATGTCCCTGGAGGAGGTCCCGTCCATTCTGGAAGTTATTCGGCGGATCAAGGAAGAAGGGAACCGGACGATTCTTCTCATCGAGCACAAGATGGACATGGTGCTCAGCTTTTCGGATCGGTTGCTGGTTTTGTTCAACGGCAAACTGCTTGCGGAGGACACCCCGGAAAACATCATGAAGAGCGAACTCGTTCAAACCGCATATCTGGGGGGGCTGTATGATGACGCTTCTTAAAGTGGACCGCATCGAGAAGTATATCGACCAGTACCATATCCTGCAGGGTGTATCCTTTGAAGTGAAAAAAGGGGGCGTAACGGTCCTGCTGGGGCGAAACGGAGCGGGGAAGACGACGACTCTTCGCTCTTTGATAGGACTGAATCCGATCGCCACGGGAGCGATCACCTTCAAGGGAGAAGCGATTCATCATCTGCCCACCTACGAAATCGCGCGCAAGGGAATCGGATATGTTCCGGAGGATCAGGGGGTTTTTCCCGAGCTGACTATCGAAGAAAACCTGAAGCTGGCGATGCGCAAGACTGACGATGCTACACTGGAGCGGCGCGATTGGATCTTGCAGCTCTTTCCCGATTTGAAAACCTTCTGGAAAAAGCCGTCGGGTCTGCTTTCCGGTGGTCAAAAGCAGATGCTGGCGATCGCGCGTGCCTGTGTCAACGACAACGAGCTGCTGCTGATCGACGAGCCGAGCAAGGGCTTGGCACCGATCATGGTAGACAAGGTGATGAGTGTGATCATGGAGATGAAGCAGCGGGTAACGGTCGTGCTGGTCGAGCAGAATTTTTATATGGCAAGCACGATCGGGGATGATTACTACATCATCGATGACGGGCGGACCGTGCATACAGGCATGATGAAAGAGCTAAAGGAGAACGAAGCGTTGAAAAAAGAATACCTCGGCATCGCGTGAGGAGGTGCACCGCTTGGAAGTGCTGTTGAATTTGACGATAAATGGAATCGCAACGGGAAGCCTGATCTTCCTGTTGGCCGCCGGATTGACGCTGATCTTCGGCCTGATGCACGTGCTTAATTTTGCCCACGGTGCGTTGTTTGCCTGGGGAGCTTATTTCGGCGTTTGGATTTACACCCAGACGGGCAGCTTTGTCATCGGGATTGTAGGGGCGATCGTGATTGGAGCATTGCTCGGCTGGCTGCTGGAGCGATGGATCATCCAGCCAGTTTATACCAATACGATGTCACAGATCCAGGTGACGATGGGCTTGCTGCTGGTCATGAACGAGTGTATCAAAGTCTTTTTTGGACCGAATCAGGTCAGTGTCCAGCTCCCTTCCTATCTGGATGAAAGCTGGCTGATCGGTGGGGTCATCCTGATCAAATATCGACTGTTTGTCATCGCAGTCGGCATTCTCGTCTTCCTGGGTCTGCAGTACATGCTCAAACGGACGAGGATTGGACTGATCGTGCGGGCTGGCGTGATGAACAAGGAGATGGTGCAGGCCTTGGGCGTAAATATTAAAAAAGTGTTTCTCTACGTTTTTATCCTGGGTTGCGGTATGGCAGCGCTCGGCGGAATGCTGTTCGCTCCGTATTCGGGTGTCATCCACGCAGAGATCGGCATGGATTATGGCATTCTCGCCTTTATCGTCGTGGTCATCGGCGGGATGGGCAGCATGGTCGGCTCCGCGCTGGCCGCCCTTCTGGTGGGAGTATTGGGCGCCTTCATGACCTTTTACGTTCCTAGCGTCGCACTGGCTGTGAATATGCTGCTGATGTTTGGAGTCCTGATGTTCCGGCCGGCAGGATTGTTGGGGAGGGGATGACCATGATAACGAGACGTCTTGCTTCCTCGCGCTGGTGGATAGGCCTGGTCATTTTGATGCTCGTTGGTTTTCCCTTTGTCAGTGATTCGCGCGGTGCCTTGATCCTCATGACGCAAATTTTTATTTATGCAGTCTTTGCGATGAGCTACGATATTCTGCTTGGATACACCGGAATCATTTCGTTTGGTCATGCGATGTTTTTCGGGATCGGCGCCTACACGACGGCGATTTTCCTCCATCGCTGGGATCACAGCCTGCTTTCTTTTTTGGTCTCGCTACTGGCTGTTCTGGTGCTGACCGGAATCGTCAGCTACCTGATCGGCGTCATGACCTTGCGGCTGAAAAGTCATTTTTATGCGATGCTGACCTTGGCCATCGCGGGCTTGTTTCTGGTGCTGGCCGAGAAGTGGCGCGATGTCACCAAAGGCA
>DASQMM010000481.1:0-2596 GCA_035645495.1 Brevibacillus sp.
GCAGAAGTGTTTCGACGTACTCATGCCAAATTCGCCGAAGATCTCGAACACGTTCACAGCCAGTGGAGCAGCAAGGTGCCGGAGTGACCTTTTTCGGCTCCGGATGAAAAAAGGAGTGGCACCTGCGTAGAGGCACCACTCCTTTTTCATATGCTTTTCTTTTACGTTCACCTTTTAGCGAACGACGATGTTAACCAGTTTTCCAGGAACAGCAATCACTTTGACGATTGTTTTGCCTGCGAGGAGTTCCTTGATCGTCTCATTCTCCATCGCCAGCGCTTCCATCTGTTCCTTGGTCGCGTCGGACGCGATGAGCAGCTTCTCTTTGTTTTTGCCGTTTACCTGCAGGACGATCTCCACTTCGTCTTCTACCAGCTTCGACTCGTCATAGGTCGGCCATGCTTCGTAAGCAATCGTGTCTTTGTGTCCCAACTTCTCCCACAGCTCTTCTGCCAGATGAGGAGTGATGGGGGAGAGCATTTTAACGAAGTCCTCCATGTACTTCTTCGGCAATACATCCGCCTTGTAGGCTTCATTGATAAAGACCATCAGTTGGGAGATGCCGGTATTGAAACGAAGTCCTTCGTAATCCTCCGTTACTTTTTTCACGGTCTGGTGGTAGACGCGATCCATTGCATTCGGTTTGTCGGTGTTTACGATCTTCGGATTCAATTCCCCGTTGTCGTTGACGTACAGACGGTAGACGCGATCCAGGAAGCGACGGGCACCGTCCAAGCCTTTGGTGGACCAGGCGATCGAGGCATCCAAAGGTCCCATGAACATTTCGTACAAGCGCAGCGTATCTTCACCATGACTTTGTCCAATATCGTCCGGATTGACGACATTCCCTTTGGACTTGCTCATTTTTTCATTGTTCTCGCCCAGGATCATACCTTGGTTGAACAGCTTTTGGAACGGTTCCTTCGTCGGTACGACGCCGATGTCGTAAAGGAATTTATGCCAGAAGCGAGCATACAGCAAGTGCAGAACAGCGTGCTCAGCACCGCCGATATAGATGTCGATCGGCAGCCATTCTTTCAGCTTCTCTGGATCAGCCATTGCCTTGTCGTTGTGCGGGTCGATAAATCGCAGGAAGTACCAGCAGCTGCCTGCCCATTGCGGCATGGTGTTCGTTTCGCGGCGGGCTTTCAAACCGGTTTCCTTATCGATGATATTGATCCAGTCGGTGATGTTGGCGAGCGGCGATTCGCCTGTACCGGACGGCTTGATCTCCTTGGTTTTCGGCAAGACGACAGGCAGTTCTTCTTCGGGTACGACCTTCATGGTGCCGTCTTCCAGGTGGATGATCGGAATCGGCTCTCCCCAGTAGCGCTGACGGCTAAACAGCCAGTCGCGTAGGCGGTACGTAACTTTGCGGCTTCCTTTTTTGTTTTCCTCCAGCCACTCGATCATCTTGTTGATCGCCTGTTCTTTGTTCAGGCCATCGAGGAAACCGGAGTTGATATGCTCTCCATCGCCTGCGTACGCCTCTTTGGAGATGTCGCCACCGGCAATGACCTGTTTGATCGGCAAGTTATAGGTCTTGGCAAATTCGTAGTCGCGCTCATCATGCGCCGGAACCGCCATAATCGAACCCGTACCGTAGCTGATCAGCACGTAATCGGCAATCCAGATCGGCAGAAGCTCGCCATTGACCGGGTTGATCGCATAGGCTCCGGTAAAGACACCTGTTTTTTCCTTCGCCAGGTCGGTACGCTCCAGATCGCTCTTGTGCTTCGCTTGTTCCAGATACGCCTCGACGGCTGCTTTTTGCTCACTGGTCGTAATTTTGTCGACCAGCTTGTGCTCAGGCGCCAAGACTGCGTAGGTCGCTCCAAAGAGTGTGTCCGGACGCGTGGTAAAGACGGTGAAGGATTCATCATGGCCTTCGATGCCAAATGTCACCTCTGCGCCCTCAGAACGGCCGATCCAGTTGCGCTGCATTTCTTTAATGCTCTCTGGCCAGTCCAGTTCTTCCAGGTCGGCCAAGAGACGCTCTGCATAGGCAGTAATTCTCAACACCCATTGCTTCATCGGACGACGCTCTACAGGATGGCCGCCGCGCTCGCTTTTGCCGTCAATGACTTCTTCGTTGGCCAGTACGGTTCCCAGCGCTGGGCACCAGTTTACCGCTACTTCATCGATGTAGGCGAGTCCATGCTCGTACAGCTTGGTGAAGATCCACTGTGTCCATTTGTAGTAGTGCGGGTCTGTCGTGTTGATTTCTCTGTCCCAATCGTAGGAGAAGCCCAATGCCTTGATCTGGCGACGGAAATTGTTGATGTTGTGCTCGGTAAATTCCGCAGGGTCATTCCCTGTATCAAGCGCGTATTGCTCCGCCGGCAGTCCGAAGGCATCCCAGCCCATCGGGTGCAGGACATTGTAGCCTTGCATCCGCTTCATACGAGACAAAATATCGGTAGCCGTATATCCTTCCGGGTGACCGACGTGAAGTCCGGCTCCCGACGGGTACGGAAACATATCCAGAGCATAGAACTTTTTCTTGTTTTTGTCTTCGGAGGTCTTGAAGGTTTTGTTCTGCTCCCAGTATTGCTGCCATTTCTTTTCGACATTTTGATGACTAAAAACCATGGTA
>DASQMM010000482.1:0-3894 GCA_035645495.1 Brevibacillus sp.
TGCAACATAGGAGGGAAAAGGGGTACGCAACCGGGAGTAGTAAAGTTTTACTGTTTTTAACAAAAGAGAAATTGTACAGTAAGGATAGATATCGAAGAAACTACAAGACACGTGGGGAGGCATAAAGAATGAAACGAACAACATTTTGGGGACGAGATGAGAACGATGAACGCTTGGTGGAACAAATTATGGAGGGTAAGAAAACGGCTACCTGCACACCTAAATGTTGGTACGACGCTCTTCCAGAGGAAGCAACAGAGGTAGGAGAAATGATAGAGGTCTTTAGTAAAAAGGGCCAGTACATGTGTACCATTGAAATAACAAAAAAATATGAAGTTCCATTTGGTCAAATTGATGAGGAAACGGTAAGGGGAGAAAACTGTGCATCTTACGAAGAATTTCGTAAGGATCATATCTTTGCATGGGAAGATGATCTGAAAAGGGACGGGGAAGAATTAAACGATCACACAATCATTGTTGTAGAGCATTTTCGACTTATAAAGTGATTCGTATCAGGAACTAAAATCCACGCTCTTTAAACGGAGCGTGGAAATATATAGACCAGATTAATTTACGGGTAACTTGTTAGTCATCTTGCCAACTATTTATTGGATTGTTCAGGCTGTACGGAAGCAAGACTAGCAAAAATGACAGATAACATGAGGAAGATTGTTTTCATTCGCATCACCTTATTTTTTTTCTTAACCTTACTGGAAGGTTGCGTAAAAAATGGATGGTACCAAATGCTACGTGCTAAAACTCGATACCAGATAAAAGTCCAGGTATTTTTTCTCGTCCAATTTTTACTATGAGTTCATCGAGTTCTCTAGATTTGGGGCCAATTGATTGGTAGGTAGCATGCTCATCATGAACAAATTTGCTATACCGCACAGTTTGGGAATCGATGGATATGTCCATATAGTATAAAAAACCAACAGATTCAGGTGATTGTGGGTGTAACTTTTTCAATCGTATCGATTTTAACGTAGCAACAATCGTGTTGATGGTTGAGACTTCTTCGATTACCATTCTATTGCCATCACCGAAACGGACTTCCATTTTGTTAATTCCAGAAAAATCGGTGTGAAGGAAATCTTGCAGATCAATCTCGTCTTGTGAAGCCGGAAAGGTCATCCATGTGAAAAAAATGAAGATAAGAATGACGCTAAATCCGAGTGGTAACCATTTTTTCAACCCTCACCCCTCCAAATCATCCTCGATTGGGTAAACAATCTACATCTAAAGAGGAAAGGACGATAAGCAAGCAGTGTTGGACGTTCTGAACGGTGAAGGAATCTCCACTCCATGGATGCCGAAGCACGTTTACTTTTTGTTTGCTCTGATAACTGATCGGATTGCAAAAATAAGGAGTAATAACCATCCTAACAAAATGAGGTAACTGACAATTATGACTAGAATGGGCACATAACTTGGAGTGCCAGGGGCATCAGTGGAGAACCCAGCTAACAGTAAGGGGAGGATGGGAAGGGCTAATACGGCAAGGCCATATTTTAGAATGAATAGGCCCGTTATTCCGATTACGATCCATGCCCATATAGGTTGTTTTGTCATTTTGATAAACCTTCTTTACTTTCGGATAGGGTGATTTTAACAAATAATTGCAATACCGGCAATTTAGCTAAATGAAAGCCATCACCATTTCTCATCTAAATGGTCACGATAGAAGCGGATCGCACGGCTGTATTTTTTTATATGCTTACAGCTAGAGGTTTCCACTAGGCTGTCTAACAGGATCTGAACGGATCCTTCAAAGTCTTTTGCGTTATATTTCGCAAGGGCTAAAAACACTTTCAGGGAATAGTCATCAGGAAATAAGGAAATCCCCTGGCTTAGAAGGGCGATTGATTTCTCAATCTCTCCTATACAACGGTATGTGCTTCCCAGTCCTAGATATGCTCCACGGAGATCTTCGGTTTGGAGAGTGTGTAAAGAAAGGGCCTTCTCATAAAAGGGAACAGCTTCTCTTTCCAGGCCGAGCATGTCGTGAACAGATGCACATTCGTAGAGGATTTTGGAGTTTTCGGGAAATGTTTTAGAAAGATGAATCAGATCTTGTCTTGCATTTTCTAAGATTTTATTATAATTGGCTTCGTCAGATTGGCGTATGGAACGCGCCTTTTCCATTTCATCAAGGATTATTTGAAGTTTGGTAGTCGGCATTAACACATTCCCCTTTACGAATGATAGTGATTCATTACGAACTGATAGTAAGCACCCGCACTGTTTCCATATATCACCAAAGAGAAGCCAGTACTTCAACTAGGAGTTTACGAATGATAACGAAACGGACTGCTTTTCCATTCGTTTCATAAAGAAATGGAATTAATCGGGGGATGTTTATGGGACGTACAGTCTTATTGCTTTGACTTGTTTCTCTCTTTTTCTGAGTATCGTTTTTTTAGATGCTTTGTTGGACCCGCCAGGTTATTTAGGGAAGTTACAAGGGGAATCAACAGCAACATCGTATCTAGAACATGTAATAAATGGGGAAGAAGAACGGGCTTTTGATTACGTCTATTATTTTGACGGATTTATAGACGAAGAGGTTAACATATCACACGAAAAAGCTAAGCAAATATGGGTAGATCTCTCCAACAAAGGATACCGGGGCGTAAGGGACGCCATTGTAGAGGAAAGACGCATTGTTCTCCTGTAGTATAATCGAAAATTCTGATTTTGTTGATAAGGAAAAATATCTACATTTACCACGTGGTTGAGGAACTTGGGGGAAGTGATAGTTATTCAATAAAGAAGAGGCAGCAAAGGAATTTGCCGCCGTCGTCGGAACGGATCATTGAAGGTTGTTCGGATGTGGGTTTTGGTGTCCTTGTTTAATCTCTGCAAAAATGTTATTCGGAATAAACGGTTCTGTTTTAGGGATCCGACTCTCAATACGATCGATTAATCTTTGAATATCTTCTTTAGTAGCAGGTTGCTTCTCTAATTTGAGCTGGTATCCTAGGTTTCCGCTTACTTCAATTGTGGCCCATTCCACATCAGAAATGCTTGATATTCCTGCTTGTCTGAGTCTCATTTCCAGCTTATCGACTGTTAGCCTCAGTTTCTGCATGTTTTTCAGGATCAGTTGTCCATTTTCGATAACGAGGACTGACTTGCCAGTAAGCATCGTTTCGAACAAGTTAAATTTTAATCCAAGGTATTCAATAACAATCATTCCAGCAACAAGAATGAGAGCTAAAACAAAGGTAGTCCAATAGCCGTGTCCACTGATCGGTTGAATGAGCAACGTTCCAATGCCAATCATTACAACGACTTGGGCCATCGTCATCTGGGAAATTGACTTTCTACCTGCGATTCGTAGCAAAAGAGTCCCTACTATAATGACACCTACAGTCTGCCATACTAGTGTCCAACTCATGTTGATACCTCCTTGCCCACATTTTCGTTTAGGTTATCCAACCATTGGTGGTATTATAAGGAAAAACTGTGGCCGTGGAGGGTCGATCACCGCACAGAGTTAACAATCAATCTCAACATAGGAAGAGGTGAACGATATGATTATTTGGATAAACGGGGCGTTTGGTTCCGGGAAGTCGCAAACATCGTTTGAATTGCACAGAAGACTTCCGAATTCATTTGTGTTTGACCCCGAAAACGCAGGTTTTTATATTAGAAAGAACATCCCAAAAGAAGTTTCAAAAGGTGATTTTCAAGATTATACGATGTGGCGTGAGATAAATTATTCGATGTTGAAATACATAAACAGTGAATACGACGGCACCATTATTGTACCAATGACCGTGGTTTGTCCTCAGTATTTCAGTGAAATTGTAGGCAAGCTAAGGAATGAGGGAATCACTGTTCACCATTTCACGTTATGCGCTTCAAAGGACGTTTTGCTGAAAAGATTGC
>DASQMM010000483.1:0-1855 GCA_035645495.1 Brevibacillus sp.
TACAGAAGGGCTGGTTGTCAGCGCAATTTTAATCGGGGCGATTTTCGGATCGGGTTTGTCCGGCAGGCTGACAGACCGCTTCGGCAGAAGAAGGGCGATTATGTCAGCGGCTGTGCTGTATTGCATCGGGGGGCTCGGAACGGCCCTGGCACCAAGCACGGAATATATGGTGGTTTTCAGGATCGTGCTCGGCCTTGCGGTTGGCTGTTCCACGACCATTGTTCCCTTGTACCTTTCAGAGCTTGCGCCGAAGGAATCTCGGGGCGCGCTTTCTTCATTAAATCAGCTGATGATTACGATCGGGATTCTGCTCTCTTATTTAATCAACTACGCATTTAGTGATGCAGGGGCATGGCGCTGGATGCTGGGCTTGGCTCTTATTCCGTCAATCGGTCTTTTAATCGGTATCTTTTTCATGCCGGAAAGCCCGCGCTGGCTCTTAACAAAAGGAAAAGAAGAGAAAGCAAGAAGGGTTTTGTCCAAGATGAGGGGAGGAGAGCAGGTCGATCAGGAAGTTAAAGAAATTAAGGAAGCGGAAAAGCAGGAGCAGGGGGGCTTGAAAGAGCTGCTGGAACCGTGGGTGCGTCCGGCGTTAATCGCAGGAGTCGGACTGGCATTTCTGCAGCAATTTATCGGAACCAACACGATTATTTACTATGCCCCAAAAACGTTTACGAATGTCGGATTTGAAGATTCGGCGGCCATTTTGGGGACGGTCGGCATCGGAACGGTCAATGTCCTGATGACGCTTGTGGCGATCCGCTTTATTGACAGGATTGGCCGGAAGCCGCTTTTATTGTTTGGAAATGCCGGAATGGTCATCAGTTTGATCGTGCTTTCTTTCACCAATATCTTTTTTGGCAATACCGTTGGTGCGGCATGGACGACTGTCATCTGCTTAGGTGTGTTCATCGTCGTATTTGCCGTCAGCTGGGGGCCGATCGTCTGGGTGATGCTGCCTGAGCTGTTCCCTCTTCATGTCAGAGGGATAGGAACCGGAGTATCGACTTTAATGCTTCATGCAGCGAACTTAATTGTGACATTGAGTTTTCCGGTCCTCATGGAAGCGATGGGCATCAGTTACTTGTTCCTGTGCTATGCGGGCATCGGAATCGCAGCCTTCCTGTTCGTTTTCTTTAAAGTAACAGAAACAAAAGGCAAAAGCCTTGAAGAGATCGAGCAGGATTTACGGGACAAGCACGGCGGAATCACAGAAACCGACACACAGCCGGTTGAACGATAGACCAAAGGATGGGCATGGACCCATCCTTTTTTTGTGAGGAGGCCAGACGATCATGGCTGATCTCTGTTTTCTCCGTCTTCTGGCTGCGAATCGTCATGGCGCGGCAGATTACCCGTTCTGATCGCCCGAAACACGAGAAAGAAAATAACGAAAACAACCAGCCCTCCGACTAGTATTTGCAGCAGCATCTCAACACCTCCGTTTCCTTCTATGTATGAATCATGGCCGCTCTACATGACGGTTAATGAAACGTTTGTTTAAAAAACTGAATAAGAACCGGGGTTTATCTCACACTAAAGTTAACTGAACAATAATGGGAGTGTGACGATTTGAAAGCTGTAACGTTTCAAGGACCTCAGCATGTTGAAGTCAGCAAGGTGGAGGATGCCAAAATTGAAAAAAGCGATGATATCGTTGTCAGAATTACTTCTACGGCGATTTGCGGGTCAGACCTCCATCTTTATCAAGGGAATTTTCCGCTTCCAAAAGGCTTCCAGCTCGGCCATGAACCGATGGGAATTGTAGAAGAAACCGGACCTGATGTAACAAAGGTGAAAAAAGGAGACCGGGTCGTCATCCCGTTTACCGTTGCCTGCGGACATTGCTTTTATT
>DASQMM010000484.1:0-6780 GCA_035645495.1 Brevibacillus sp.
GATTGTCCGGATGATTAAAGAAAAAGATGTAGGCAAGACCGATGACCAAGCCTGGCAATGCGAGCGGCAGGATCGAGAGAAAGTAGCCAATCTGCCGCATCCCCTTCATGAGGCGTGCTTTTTCAATCATGTAGGCACTGATAAAGGTGACAATCGTACCGATCACCGCGCTGAGAAAGGCGACTAGCAAGCTGTTCCAGAATGGCTGCATTCCCTCCCCTGCTACCTTGGTAAAGTCATAATGAGTCAGCGAGAAGCTCAAGTCATAAGGCCACACCTTGATCAGCGAGGCGAAAATGACTGTGCCCAGCATCAGGAAGATGGCAGCGGTAATCAAGGAGCAGTACACAAAGAAGGATACGTCGCGAGCTCGCTGCGGGATAATCTTGTAAGGTGTCGATTTGGCCGTCACTGAGGAATTCTGCTTCCGTTCTACGATCCGATCCACGATGAACGCCAGAATCGCAGGAATAATCAGAATCATACCGACCGTGGCACCCATCGTTGTGTTTTGCTGTCCGATTACCTGCTTGTAGATATCCGTAGCCAGCACATTGAATTGTCCCCCGACTACTTTCGGGGCACCGAAGTCCGTAAAGCTAAGGGTAAAGCAGACAAAGATGGCACTAACCAGCCCGTACTTGACATTCGGCAATGTTACGGTCAGAAACTTCCTCAGCTTTCCTGCCCCCATCGTCTCTGCCGCCTCATAGAGATTATAGTCAGCAAAAGCTAGGGATACGGTCAGGATCAGATAAGCCTGGGGGAAGGTATAAAAGATTTCAGAGAGGATAATCCCTAACGGGCCGTAAAGCTCCATGTCAAAGCCGGGGAACATCCCGAAGAAACCGGTGGTCATGATGCCCTGGTTCCCAAACAGGTACGTAAGGGCGATACCATGCATCATCGTTGGCGCAAAAAGTGGCAGCAAAGCGACATAGCGGAAAAACGTCTTCCCTCTCATGTCAGTCCGGGTCAAGGCAAATGCGAACAGGAAGGCGAGCGTGACAGAGAAGAAGGTGGTGACCCCTGATATATACATCGTGTTGGAAAAGGATTGGACCAAAGAGGGTGTGGAGAAATATTTAGTAAAATTTTCAAGACCAATAAACTGGCCTGTTTCATTGATAAACGCCCTGCTGAATAAATCTCCCAGCGGCAAAAGGACGCTTACAAACAAAACGATGACAATACTTGTGATTAAGATTTTCTGCAGCCATACATCCTTGCCCAACCTCTGTCGAACGGTTCGGGTGCTCATTTAACCACTCCCCGCCTTTTTCGTCTCCAACCCTCGGTCAAATGAGATCAGATTTTCGAGCGGCAATTCAAACGCGACCTGCTTCTCTCGATGAAGTCCCAAACGATGCGTTTGCTTTACGGAAAGATCAATCGTCACCACCTGGGGAAGCAAGCCTTTTTGCTGGTTGACTAGCTGCAGCATAACACGGTAAAAGGACCCCCTGAACTCCATGTCCTGAACGATGGCCTTCAAGCTGTATTCAGCTGCGGGTTCCATCAAGTGGATATTTTCCGGACGGATGGCAAAAAGTCTGTCCTCGCCGATGGAACTGCCCTGAAAGACAGATTCCTCCAAAAAGTTAATCGCACCCACAAAATCGGCGACAAATGGACTGTTTGGCTTTTCATAGATCTCCTCGGGCGAGCCGATCTGAACCACCTCTGCATTGTTCATGACGACGATTCGATCTGCCATGGTGAGGGCTTCTTCTTGATCGTGGGTGACCATAATGGTCGTAATACCTATTTTTTCATGGAGACTTCTCAGCTCCCTGCGCAATTTGAGGCGCACCTTGGCATCCAAGGCAGAAAGGGGTTCATCCAGCAGCAGGAAGTCGGGCGACAAGGCAATCGCACGAGCCAATGCTACACGCTGCTGCTGTCCGCCTGAAAGCTGCGACGGATATTTGTCCCGTACATGCTCCAGATCAATCAGAGCAAGGACCTCCCGTACCTTTTCCTCGATGTCCTTTTTGGACATCTTCTTGGATTGGAGTCCGTACGCAATATTTTGCCATGCGGTCAAATTGGGGAAGAGAGCATACGACTGAAACATCATGCCGAAATTTCGTTTGGCTGGCGGAAGCGTGGTAACGTCCCGATCATTCACAACAATTCTCCCGCTCGAAGGTTGTTCTAAACCCGCCAATATCCGGAGCAGAGTGGTTTTCCCGCATCCGCTCGGTCCTAGCAGACAAATAAATTCATTTCTATGGATATCGATGTCAATCGACTTGAGGGCTACAAACTTGCCGAATGTTTTCCGAACACCTTGAATGCTAAGATAGGGCTTTGTCATACGCTCCTCCTCTCGTCTCTTTTCCGGATATTTGCTTCGCTGCTTATCCATATTTAGCTCTTTGGCTCGCTTTTTGTACTGTATCGTTTATCCCACTCAGCCAAAATGGCAGGGCGATCCTTCGCTGTCTGGTTCAGGTCGTTGTGAATCAACTGGGATCTCGGATCTTTCGTGTATCCTTCAGGGAGTTCTGCATTTGGCGTTGCTACGGTGATGATCGCAAAGTTTTTATTGTATTCCTTCATCGCCTCATCCGAAATCGCCCAATCCAGGAACACCTTCGCCTCCGGCTTGATCTCCGCTTTTTTTACAAGCGCATTGGCTTCTACATCCCACCCTGCTCCTTCTTGCGGGAATACCACCTCGAGTGGCGCACCTTTTTTCTTTTCAGTGATGCCCCGATAACCAAAAGAGATTCCAATCGGATACTCTCCAGCAGCTGCCATCTTCGCCGGTTTGGAACCTGAATGTGTGTAGAGGGCAATGTTAGCGTGAAGCTTATCCATGTACTCCCAAGCTCCCTGATCTCCGTACAGCTCTTTCCAGGCGGCTACAGTGAAGAATCCGGTTCCTGATGAAGAGGGGTTGGGCATGACAATCAATCCTCGGTACTCGGGCTTGATCAAATCAGCATAGGACTTCGGAATAGGAAGATTGCGTTTCTCAAGCTCTACCGTATTGACTACAAACGCGGTCTCAAAAGCATCGATGCCTACCCAGTGCGGCGGCTCCTTCGAGTCCTTGAACTCTGGAGAAATTCGCTCAATTCCTTTTGGCGTGTAGCCCTCCAGTATCCCCTGGAAATCCGCTCCCAAAAGCTCTGTTGCTGCTGTGCCCCATACGACATCCGCTTTCGGGTTGTCTTTCTCGGCAATCAGCTTGGCGACGATTACACCTGTTGAATCCCGGACGATGTTCAGCTTGATCTCAGGGTGAGCACGATTGAACGCATCCACGTAAGCTTTTAGCTGGTCATCTTCCAACGCCGTGTATACCGTTAATTCCGATGAGCCTGCCTTGCCCCCAGCGGGATTTGAAGATTGTCCGCATCCTGCCAGAAGCGCTGCCGTAAGGATCCCAACAACAACAGAACTAACCCACTTTTTCATCCTGACCCCTCCTCTTCGTTTCTGATCCAGTCTCTCCCTCCAAGATGTCCCCGAAAAAGACAATACCAATTCCACATTAATTATCTTGTTTTACGGGTTTTTGGTTGTTTTTGTTTTTATTATATATGAATAGTTCTAAAAATTTCAAATATTTTTTCAAAAGAAAAAGTCGAGCCATATGGCCTGACTTTTGATTCCTTTACTCTGTTTTCCATTGGACCCGTTTTCTCTTTCTTTTTTCAAAGGTTGCAATCTCTTGGAACCCTACCCGTTTTAGTGTGTTTCGTGCGAGATCCAAGTGGCTTCCAAGATCGTCAGGAAAGTGGGAATCGGAAGAAGTGGTGATCGGAACCCCGTGTTCGTGCAGAATTTGCAAGAAGTTATCACTTGGGCACATTTCTTTTGCAGGATAACGGTAATAAAGTCCCGTATTGATCTCCGTTGCCGTATCATGTTCCTTTAGCAACTGGGCAATCCGCTGATAGAGGAAAGTCAGCTCTTCCTCCGGCGGGCGATAGCCGAAGACCTTTAGATTGTCCAAATGAGCCACGATATCAAACAGTCCGCTGCTGATGGCTTGCCCGATTACGTGGAAGGTCTCTTCATAGAGGGTCAACAGTTGGGTTTGCTCAAAGCGCTCCTTCGTTTCTGGGTTGTCGAATCCCCATCCATCGGCAAAATGGATGGAACCAATGACGTGATCCCACGGATACTTGGCGAGCATCGGAGCGAGCACAGTTTCTCCCCCCGGAAAGTAATCGGCTTCGATGCCCAATCGGAGCGCGATCCCGTCTTCCGCCCAAATCGCTTGCTGGGAGGTAATAAACGTAACAAACTCGTCAATCGACGTGGTCGATACCTGGTCCAGCCAGATTCGCTGCAGCTTCCCCAACTCATCGTCCTCGTCCAGACGCATATGCTGTTCAAAATACGGTTTGAACTCCTTAAAGCGATACAGATGGTCCACAATCCCGACTTCGGTTAGACCCAGCTGCTTGGCCCGCACTCGATAAAAATCGAGCCACTCCCTGGAAAAAGCCCCCTGCTCGACCCGTCTGGCCACCCTAGACGAAATTTCTTCCATCCACTCCAGCGTATTCTTGGGATGAGCAGGCTGTCGAAATGCCAGCAGCGCCTCTGCAGTACGACTCCACCAACGCACCGAATACGGTCCTTCCTCCAAATGAACATGATAATCCACTTTCATCCTCTTCCCCCCTACCCTTTTCGCCAACCGCCTCGACTGTCTTGCGATAATCCCGTTCCCCAAACCTTCCTTATGACTCGTGGTGTTCGAATCGTGTGATTTGTTGTTTTTACTTGATGAAAAACCATGCTTTTACCTGTTTTTGTGTGCTTCCTATTATAGGAGCTAGCACGGCGGGAAGCAAATGTTTTTGGTTAAATATTTGGAATTATCCGCATAATCGGATTGCCAGCCCACCAAGCAACCCTCTTCTTTTCGATGTGGCAACAGAAAGAGAGAGTTGATAGGAAGGCTGGCAATCGCTACATGGTTGATAATCAGGCTTTTAATACAACGTTTTCGCCGATTCGGCTGTGAAGGGGAGCATCTCGTCCAGCCGGCCGTCGCGAATCTTGCTGGCCCATGCGGGATCGGCCAACAACGCCCTGCCTATGGCCACCAGATCGAATTCTCCACGCTCCAGCCTCTCGATCAGTCCGTCGATCTTGGTGTGATTGGAGCCCTTCCCTTCTGTAAAGTAACTCATAAATTCCGTGTCCAGGCCGACTGATCCGACTGTAATCGTCGGTTTTCCCGTCAGCTTTTTGACCCATCCGGCCAAATTCAGCTCGGAGCCTTCGAACTCGGGCTCCCAGAAACGACGGGTGGAGCAGTGGAACACATCTACGCCCGCCGCGGTTAACGGCTGCAAGAACTGCTCCAGTTCAGCCGGCGTTGCCGCCAATTTCGCCGTATAGTCCTCCGACTTCCATTGCGAGATACGCAAGACGATCGGGAAGTCTGGACCGACAGCGTGACGGCAAGCTTCGATGACTTCTACCGCAAAGCGGGTGCGTTTCACCATGTCGCCGCCATAACGGTCGGTTCGCGGGTTCGTTTTCTCCCAGAAAAATTGGTCGATCAAATATCCGTGTGCGCCGTGAAGCTCGATGCCGTCGAAGCCGAGCCGCTTGGCATTGGCTGCTGACTGAGCGAAGGCCTGAACGATGCTGGCGATGTCAGCTTCCGAATAATCGCCGACTTGGCCACGAACTCCCATATGCCAAATCTGCGGGAAGATCCGTCCCCCCGCCTCATGCACCTCAGCCAACACTTTCGCCCAACCGTTTAATGCGGTTTCGCCGTAGAAATGCGGTACGTTTGGTTGATTGGACGAATCCGGATGATCGATGATCGTCCCTTCACTCACGATCAATCCGACGCCGTTCTCCGCCCTGCGGCGGTAATAGGCGGCTACATTCGAGGTCGGCACGCCTTCCGGAGAGAATTGGCGGGTCATCGGCGCCATCACGATGCGATTGGGCAGCGACAGATTTCCGATTGCGAACGGTTGGAACAAGGCTTGCACGGATTCCGAGTATGTCATAAAAACCTCCTAATCATCCTTATTGCTTGATTTTTCCCCAGTTGTGTCTTACCAACCCCTCCTTTTCGCACCTTATTTTTGACTGCACAGTTAATAACTTCACAAAAAAAATCTCACGCTATATCAAGCATCTCGCCCGGAGGCGGGACTCCCACTGCACTTACTGAACCCAATAAATAAAACAGCTACGATCTCAGACCTGAAAATAAAGTCCTAGACTACGGCTGTTATTATTGAACCCGTTATTTAATCACAATTAGCCTATCGTGTTATACCCGATCCCCCGATATGCCTGCTTTACCCACTCGATTTGAGCGAGGTGGTCACGGACATGCTGGACGCGCTATTCCAGCGCCAGACTACTGAGCCGTATATCCTCCATCCACCAACAGGCTCGTCCCGGTAATGAACGAGGCATCGTCGCTCGCCAGGAACAATACCGCTTTGGCTACTTCCTCCGGCTGGCCGAGACGTCCCATCGGATGCAGACTGATCAGATGCTCGTTCATAGCTTCATTTCGTCCAGCAATCAATGGTGTGTCGATATAGCCCGGGCAGACCGCATTGACCCGGATGCCTTGTCTGGCATAGGTAATCCCCAGCGTCTGGCTCAGCAGTTTGACGCCGCCCTTGGCAGAGGAATACGCCGTAACACCCGCTTTTCCGGTGTGACTGTGAATGGAGCCGCAGTTGACAATGGCACCGCCCGTTCCCTGCGCCAGCATTTGCTCGATGGCGTATTTATCGCACAGGAAGACGCCGGTCAGGTTGATGTCAA
>DASQMM010000485.1:0-2364 GCA_035645495.1 Brevibacillus sp.
GATGACGTAGGTTCCAGTGCGTTCCGGAAGGCCCCAATCGTAACCGTCAATCAAGTGGACACGTTTTCCCAAATCGAGGATAGATTGTGGTTTCACAAAAAACTCCTCCTTCACAAGCTTGTTCGTACCTCTCAACTGTACCACATGAAAAGAAAAGAGGCCGCCACATTTTGGCAGCCCCCCACTTTTACAGTGCTTGGAACGTATCGGTCAATACAGGTACGATTTGTTTTTTGCGGGAAACAACGCCTTTTAGTACAGCCTTGTTTGCATCCAGCTTTACATTGTAGGCCTTCTCTACGACTTGCGCGGTTTTCCCCAGCGCCAGGGCAACCGAATCGTTGTTGAGGATGTCCGTCACAACGAAGACGAACAGATCCAGCCCTTTTTTCTCGATGATGGCGTTCAAGGCAGCTTCCAGCTCTTCCTGACGAACCAGAACATCGTTCACATCGACAGCGTTTACCTGGGCGATCTCTACCTTTGCGCTTCCCATCTGGAACTCCTTGGAATCCAACGAGATCAACTCGGCAATCGTTTTTTCACTCAGGTCAGCACCTGCTTTCAGCATGCCCAGTCCGTATGTCTCAAGATCTACTCCGGCGATCTGTGCCAGTTCGTGGGCAGCTTTTACGTCCTGCTCCGTGCAGGTAGGCGATTTCAGCAGCAGCGTATCCGAAATGATAGCCGACAGCATCAGACCCGCGATTTCCTTGGGAATCTCTACGCCGTTTTCCTTGTACAGCTTTTTCAGGATTGTCGTCGTGCAACCAACGGGTTCGACGCGCATATACAGCGGGTTGCTCGTCTCAAAGTTGGCGATACGGTGATGGTCGATTACTTCTACGACTTGCACCTGCTCAATATCATTCGCGCTTTGCTGGCGCTCATTGTGGTCGACCAGGATGACTTCCTTCACTTCATTCGCTACCGTTTCCACCTGGCGGGGAGCTTTTACCTGGAAAGTATCCAGGACGAATTGGGTTTCGCCATTTACGCTGCCCAAACGAACAGCTTCGACGTTTTCTCCCAGCTTGCTTTTCAGGTCCGCATACACCAATGCAGAACAGATGGAGTCAGTATCCGGATTTTTATGGCCGAAAATTAGTTTTTTATCCACGTCACATGCTCCTTACACTTGTTTTGGCGAGAAAATTATACCATAGTTTAGAGGGTATTCGCACGTATCAATATTCGTTCATACGTCCCTCCAAGAAAAAGACCCCGGCTTATTCAGCCAAGGGTCTAGTTTGATTCAGATCTGCGAAAAACTCCATCAAGATCTATTCGATATACGCGTATTCAAAATAGGTGTGTCCGATGTAGTTCTTCATGACACCTTTCACATGCGGCTTTGCCAAAAAGGTATCCTGGTAGAAATAGAGCGGGAAGACCGGCATTTCGTCCATCAGGATTTTCTCAGCCTTGGCATAGTTGGCGGAACGTTTTGCCTGGTCCTGAATTTCACGGTTTTCCTGCAGCAAGGCATCATACTCCTTGTTGCTCCAGCGAGGTCCGTCTGCAGCATTCACCGTCTCAAACAGGGTAAGGTTGGTCATCGGATCCAAATAGTCTCCTGTCCAGCCGTCACGAGCAATCATAAAGTTGCCCATTCTCATTTCATCCCAGTAAATTTTCGACTCCAAAATATTGATCTTCACTTCGACGCCCAGATTTTCCTTCCACATGCTGTGCAGCGCCTGCGCGATATCCCTGTCCGTCTGTCCGGACATCGTCATGAACTCGATCTCCGGCAAGCCTTTTCCGTCCGGATACCCTGCTTCGGCCAATAAGCGCTTCGCCTCTTCCACGTCTTCCTTGAACAGATCCCCTACGACATCGCGGTATTCCTTAGAAGGGTCGACGAGATCAGGCATGCCATACGGAACAAAGCCAAAGGCGAGTTTTTCTGTCGATTGCAGTACGTTTCTTACGATTTGTTCGCGATTGATGGAGATGGCGAACGCTTTTCTGACACGAGCATCATCGAATGGTTTGACGCTGGTATTATAGTCGAAGTAGTACGTACCGATTCGGGCGGCAGCAAAATACTCGGGCGAATCCTTGTATTTTTGCATCGATTCATTGTTCATGTTGTCCGAAACGTCGATCTCTCCATTGGTGTAAGCAGCCAACTCTGCTTCCGCAGCTTCAATGAAGACAATTTCCAACGTATCAAGCTGCACTTTGTCAGCTTCCAGGTAGTTCGGGTTTTTCTTCAGCACGTATTTCTGTTTGGGGTGAATCTCTGTCAGCATAAACGGACCTGTGACAAGGTACGTTTCCGGTTTCTTCGTCCATCCGTCATTTCCATCCACTACATCTTTTCGCACGGGATAGTAAGACGTCGCACAAAGGAGATTC
>DASQMM010000486.1:0-3823 GCA_035645495.1 Brevibacillus sp.
CCTGAATATAGAAAAAATAGTCTTGGTATTTTTCCAGACAAACCCGCTCGCGTTTGTCAGCAGCGAGATGACGCAGCTTCAGGACAAACAGCACGAGCAGCCCCAGCACAGCCGCTCCGCAGAGGCCGTACAGCATGTACACGGCTATCGTCAGTGGTGTCTCCACATCCCCACCCCCATCCCCTCATGGTTTGGTCTCTTTTCGATTTGGTTCTGTCAATTCCTGAAATACCTGTTGAATCCGAGTGTAGCTCTGTTTTTTTCGTTCGTGATAGTGTACTTCTTCCCATGGCTCCCACTTGTATCGCGGCAGCTTTGTCAATGGATACGGCTTGTCCGACTCTACCGCAGCCGGTGCCCGGGAAGCTTCCTGTTTTTCTACAGTCCAGGGGAATATCCGAATGCCTTTCGTCGTCTCGGTGACAAAGGCAGCCCCTTCATCCCGATAACTCATCACCTGGAGGGAACTGGGGTCCGTAAAGCCGAGCAGCATCCACGGAATGCGCAGTTCTACGATCTTTCCTTTTGCCTCCCAGGCTGTCAATGAGTTGTAGTCAGGACTGTCAGAGTCCGTGGTCCCTCTGCGCAGCTTGCCTGCGACGACCTCTTCCATCGGGTAGTACGCTTTGCTGTCAGGCGGCTCCATCTCCATTCCTACAGCCAGCTTCCAAGGAACGAAGACACCGGAATTGTCCTGCATCGATTCCTCCTTGACCGGCAGCATCCGATACCTTTTGCCGTACAATCGGGTATGAAAATCATAGTTCGCAGCGATGAGAATCTCGCTTTCTTCCGCATCGCCGAGACGAACCAGCGTTTCCAGTCCTTCATCCAAGGTCTGTCCGGAAAGCTCGGGCGCTTGCCGATTCCCTCCCGGAAGCGTATCGAAGCCCAGATAGAGCGTCTGTTTCTTAGGATCAAATTCCTCCGAAAGCTCGGCCATGACGTAGACATAGGCTTCATCATGCGTCACCCAGAGCTCTGACAGGCCGGGCCTAGACATCTCCAGCCTTTGCTTTTGTCCCTCGTCCAGATTTTCCCAATCCGCCTTGTCACCGTCGATTGTCAGCAAATCCTCCTTGCCCGGATGCATGCCGAGGACGCCGAACAAGGACTCGTTGGTCAGCACATTCAGCCAGAGTGAGCGCCTGTCCTCGGGAAGCTCGAATTTCATCGTATTCCAGGTCTTCTTGAACCACTCGTCCTGCCACACGAAGAGAATGCCTCCGGCGTATCCCTCCGCATGAATCTCGCGCATCAATTGGGCGTCGATCTCGCCCTGGCGCTCTTCGGTATGTCCGCCCTGGTCTCGTCCCAGCTCCCCCAGATGCGCATTGCCCCAGGATGCCGGGACACCGAATTCCGTCACCATGATCGGCAGTCCGTCGTGGTGGGCTTTCAATTTCCGCAAATACGCCTTGTACGTATCGATCTCACCCTGGTCGTTCTTGACCTGCTTCAAATCGGAATCATAGCGAAACAGGTCCGGATAGTAGGGGTAGACGTGATAGGACGCGAAATACCCTGCCTTCCACTGGATCGGCTCGATATGCGTCGGATCGACACTCACCATATCCTCGTGATAAATCGGCTCGCCTGGATGTTGGATCGGATCTGTCGTCACCCAATTGGTAAACGTCATCGGATGCTGCCATCCATAGTGGCTTTCTTCCTCGGCGACCAGATCTACCATCTCTGCCAACCAGGACTCGAAGGGCGATGCCTGCGGCTTGGCGCGAAAGTTCTTTCCCTGATATGGTTCCGTTGCCTGATGAAGCTTGTTGGTCTTCTGGACCATGACAGGGTCCCATTCCGTACCGATGTGCCAGCCAATGAGATAAGGACCTGCATTGGCCCGATACTTTCCGCTTGCCTTCCCCATTTTTTCCGGAAGCGTGACGGCCCCGTATACGGCTCCGACTGCATCCCGGATCTCCTGTTGAAACTGTTCATGAATCTCCGGCAGGAACGCGTCCTGCTTTTCGATCAGCAATTCCTCCGGGCTCCAGATTCCCTGCATCAGATAGAGCGGCTCCCCCTCCTTGCGTTGATTAAACGCGACCAAGGCCTCGTAAAATGCAGGCGGATGGATCGTATAGATCCGGATGACATTCGCCCCCATCTCATCGATCATGGAGAACCAGCGCAAATAATCTTCTTTGGTGATGGGGAGTTCCCCCGGGAAGTGTCCAGGCAACGACGCGCCCAGATTGATTCCTTTGGTAAAAAAGGGCTTCCAGGCATCAGCCTGGTAGATTTCCACTTGCTCGCCATTCGTGCGGAATTTCATCTGCACGCCGTTTGATATTTCCATGCTTTCTACACGATTCCCATTGCCAAACCACCAGAGAGAGGTGAAAACAGCCGCGACCATGACTGCCACAGCGACCACACGTCTCTGACGTCTCCTGTGCTGTCCCAATCCTCTTCAACCTCCGTTGTGTTGATGCCCGTTTCTGCCCAAATTGTATACGTAGAGAACCCACCCTCCCATAGACTGAAATCACCATTCATACTTAATTCATATTTGTAATCAAATTTTTATATTTGATAGATAATGATTAGAACGCCCTACTTTTTTTGGTACGAAGTCCTGCAACCTTCTCGGACAATTGCCCTAATGCCAAGAAGCCGGCAGGTCCATCTGTTGCATCCTGTATTTTCTGACAGCTTCGGAAAATTGGTAGGTTGCTCACAATTGAAAAAGGAGCAAAAAAGAGGCGATTCCGAGTATGAACAGCTCGAAATTGCCTCTTTCTTCTTTTTTTGCATGTCTGACCGCTATTGACTGTATAAAAGGGCCCGGGCAATGCCGATAAAATACTCCGACTCCCGGCGGATGTGGTTTAGTACGGTAATCGCAGTTGGATTATGCTTTAATGCTTCGCTTTCCGTCCCTAATTGATTTAACAGCATGATAAATTGTTCACTTTCTCGCAAGGAAAACTGTACCAGCTCCAGCACCTGTTCATAAAAGGAGGGTTGAAGATACGCTCCACCCCTTACTGCTGTTTCAATATATTGTACAAATGTCGCTTGCGTACGTGACAGCTCCTGCTCCCATTCTTGCAGCGTCTGCACAAATCGCTGCTCCAGATTGGGAACGAGTGCGCGAATCACCTCTGTATGCTCGGCTTCTTGATGCTTCCAGAACTCTCCTTCATCCAAAATGCGCAGCGGCATTTGCTCTCCGTAATAAAATTGCATGTGATTCCCCTCCCTGTTCTATCAGTAGGCTATGCACATGCGCCCAGAGAGGTTCCCACACGCAAAAAAGCGATCCCGCAGCCATCGAGGTGCGGAATCGCTTTTTGGGGAATTATAATGTTTTCATGCCTGGCTTCCAGTTCGCAGGGCACAGACCGCCTGCCTGCAACGCTTGCAAGACGCGGGAGGTTTCTTCTACACTGCGGCCTACGTTCATATCAGTTACGACCTGGTAACGCAAGATTCCCTCCGGGTCAATGATGAACAAACCGCGATACGCTGCCCCTTCTGTCTCGTCCAGAATCCCGTAGGCACGAGCTGTTTCCTTGTTGAAGTCGCTCGCAAGCGGGAAGTTGACCTCTCCGATTCCGTTCTGGTCGCGTGGAGTTTTGATCCAGGCGCGGTGTGTGTGTACACTGTCGGTGGAGACACCCAATACTTCACAATCCAGATCGCGGAACTCTTCGATGTTGTCACTAAAAGAAGTGACCTCTGTCGGGCAGACGAAGGTGAAGTCGAATGGCCAGAAGAACAAAATCAGCCATTTTCCTTTGTAGTCGTCCAGCTTCACCCGTTCTTCCAGAGTTTCCATGTTTTTCGTGGAAAGCAGGTTGAA
>DASQMM010000487.1:0-3961 GCA_035645495.1 Brevibacillus sp.
CCTCCAAAATTTCGCGGGATTTTGTGTGCAGGAGGAACATTTTTCTACAAATGAAGACAATCCTGTGGTACAATACCGGAGTCAGAGTTTTACCATCAGAAGAAAAAATTAGTACTTCCTGTCGATTGGCAACCTTGCAAATCGTTTGTGCCTCCCACTCTTTTGGTGATAAAGCGTCGTGAACAAGGAGACTGATACACATGCCTCAACCTCAAGGAACGACACGAACACGCGCTTCCGCTCCCCCAAAAAAGAAAAGGGGACGCAGTGGAAAGCTGCGCAGATGGTTTGTTTTTTTAAGCTTGTTTGTTCTGCTTCTGGTCGGTGGTGTGGCCGGAGCTGTTTATTGGAAAATTGACAACACACTGGATACCGTGACAAAACCGAATGATCAGTTTACTTCTCCTGTATCGCATAATGTCGATCCGACATACTCCTCTACCAAGCCTTTGTCATTTGTTGTTCTCGGGATGGACTCACGACCGGAGACTGGCTCTATGAACACGGATGTCATGATCGTGGCAGTAGCGAACCCGGAGACAAAAAAGGTCACGATGGTCTCTATACCACGTGATACACGGGTAAAGATCCCGGGATATCGCGATTACCACAAGATCAACTCCGTGTATGCAAATGGCGAGGCTGATCGTCGCAAAGCTGAGCGAAACAACAAGATTCCTACCGAAGACGGCGTTTCTTTGACCAAAAAGACATTGAGCGAGATATTGGGGATTCCTATCGATCACTATGTCGCTATCGACTTTGATGGTTTCAAAGCTGTCATCGATGAGCTGGGCGGGGTAGAAGTCAATGTCGACCGCAAGCTGGTATATGACGACCCGACAGACAACACTCATATCAACCTCAACCCAGGCGTTCAGACATTAAATGGGGAGCAGGCGCTGGGCTATGTTCGCCATCGCCATGACAATCGCGGGACGAAATACTACTCCAGCGACTTTGACCGCAATCGACGCCAGCAAGAAGTCATCCGTGCCATTGTGGACAAGGTAGGTTCTTTGGAAGGGTTGACGAAGGTATTCACCGTGATGGATGTGGGAGCCAAGCATATCCATACAGACCTATCCAAGGATCAGATCAAAGGGTTGGCATACGACTTCAAAGGATTCAATGCCAATACCGTCACCACTCTTGAGAACGGCGCTTTCTGGAGCGGCGGATATACATACCTTGAAAAAGAAAAGCTGGAATCCGTCCGCGACTCTTTGCAATCGGAGATGGGCGTGTCTGGCAAGATCGTGGCGTCATTGAACAATTCTCCGATTCTGGGCAAAAATGAGGAAGCGGTGGCCGCATCCTCCAATAAAAAGCCGACACCGCCTAAGAAACAGCCCGTGTCACAAGAACCGAAGCAAGAAAAGAATGATACGGCCGAGATTCCACAGCCGGATCCGAATCAAGCGAATCCGCCGATTGATGATGAGGCCAATGAACAGGCTCCACCTCCAGATGTGGAGGGGCAACCCGAGCAGATCGACCCTGATCAAGGACAGACAGCCCCGCCAGGAACTACGGCACCACAAGGCGAAGTATTGCCGCCGCCGGATATTATTTCTCCGGTGGGTCAGGATATTACCCAAACACCGACGCCTAACCAAGACAAGGCACAGACAGACACCCGTTTGTAAGGAACGGGTGTTTTTTTGTCTTGTTTCATATGAATGAGAGGTTTAGAAAACACCAAAGACGTGATACAATAATACTATAACGACAAGACAGATTAATCTGACAACTGTTTATCTGACTGGAGGGATTAGGATGACGATTTTTTTGGTGAATCTGTTCCTGGTGATAGCCTTTGTGTATCTCATCAGCCGCCAGCACAATGAAGAATTCGTGTATGACGAAGAGTTCTTTCTCCAGAATCCCTCAGCATTGGAAGAATATCAGCAGATGCCAATCGATTTCCAGCACGCCTTTTTTAGAAAACACAAAGAATGGATCAAGGAAAAATATATGCGAGGAGAAAGCTATGTCCTCGGATACTGTCCGAATAAAGAAGTGCGCCGTGCCTGGCTGTCTGAATTTATGAACAAGAAGAATGTCAATAATACGCCAACCCCTTCCTGAAGGGGTTTTTTCCTGCTTTCTGCACCTTGGTCATGGTATACTGGGGGTCGAAGGAACAAAGAGAGGCGGATTCATGCATGCTGCAATACCTGACTGAGCAACTAAACGGTCTCTTGTCCGAGCAGGGTGTCATAACCGACATCGTGCTGCGCTCGGAGCGCTCCCTGGTGGAGGAAACGGAGACGCGGGAAATTACGCTGACTTTTATGGAAGAAGAAACGGAAGGCAAGCCAGTGGCGACGATCCACCTGTTTCTCATGCCAGATGAGGAAAGCTGCGAGGTAGAAGTGGAGATTGAATGGAGCGGTGCGCTGTCTGACGAGGCGAAGTATCACATCTGGGAGCAAGCCAAAGCCGTCGTTCCTGAAATTGCCTTACGTGAAAAAAAACGTTTCCTGGAACAGGAGTATGTGGTAGAACAATCGATTGTGTTGGACTATCACTTTCTTGTAGAAATGCCAGCAACTGAAGAAGCGACACAGGAGTGGAATGGCCTGCTTGATCGCTTCTCTCACGACCTGGGGAAATTGATTCGATTGCATGCTTGAATAGGGAAGTTTTACGGGGAAAAAGCCGAGGAGAGAATTCTCGGCTTTTTTCGTGTGTTTATGTATAAAGATACGGGAAGCGTCGTTTATTTCATTATAAGGAACGAAGGGGAAGGAATTTCAGCGGGATGCAGAGAAAAAGAAAGGAAGAGAAATGAATGAGCATTCATTCGTAATGGGGGGCAAAGCGATGAAACTTGCAAAGGCATTGGAACCCGTCCAACTGGGAAGCATGGAGCTCCGCAATCGCATTATGATGGGCTCGATGCACGTTGGAATGGAAAAATTGGAGGCAGGAGTAGAAAGATTGGCAGCCTTTTACGCGCAGCGGGCACGAGGCGGGGCTGGCTTGATTGTTACGGGCGGGGCAGCAGTGCTACCAGAAGGCGGAATGGGCGATGAGTATTGCCATGTCTGTGGGGATGACCAAATCCCTTCCTGGGCGCTGATTACCGAGGCGGTTCATCAGGAGGGCGGCAAGATCGCGCTGCAGCTCTTCCATGCGGGTCGCTATGCGTACAAGGATGCGACGGGCTTAGATCCAGTGGCCCCCTCTCCCCTGCAAGCGCCAATCAATCGCTGGGCTCCTCGCGAATTGACTGCGGATGAGATCGAAATGACGATTCAGGCATTTGCGGACGGTGCAGTTCGAGCGCAAAAGGCTGGCTTTGACGCCGTAGAGATAATGGGTTCAGAAGGATATCTGATCAATCAGTTTTTGTCCCCGGTCACCAACCATCGTCAAGATGCCTGGGGTGGAGATTTTGAGCGCCGATCCCGCTTTGGCGTGGAGGTAGCTAGACGGGTACGGCAAGCTGTAGGCGAAGAGTATCCCGTCATTTTTCGCATGTCGGGTCTCGATTTGATGCCGGAGAGCACAACCATGGAGGAGACGCTGCGGTTCGCCGTGATGCTTGAGGAAGCGGGCATGGATGCGCTGAATGTCGGAATCGGCTGGCATGAGTCCAAGGTTCCGACGATTGCCATGATGGTTCCTCGCGGCGCATATGTCTGGGTGGCCCAGCAGGTGAAGCAGGCCGTTACTATTCCTGTCATTGCGAGCAACCGGATAAACGACCTGCGACAGGCGGAGGAGATTCTCGAGGAAGGGCGCTGTGATCTGGTATCGATGGCACGGCCGTTTCTTGCCGACCCGCAGATCGTGAGCAAGAGCGCCGAGGGACGTTTTGATGAGGTCAATACTTGCATCGCATGCAATCAGGCTTGTCTCGACCATATCTTTGATGGCAGAGTGGCTTCCTGTCTGGTCAATCCCGAGGTGGGCCGGGAGAAGGAATGGGCGTTGGTACCTGCAGCAGTGC
>DASQMM010000488.1:0-4416 GCA_035645495.1 Brevibacillus sp.
CCATCTCACTGCCCGCATGCAAAATCTCTCTTGCCTGCGTCAGGATTTTTTGCCAATCGGCATTGGATTTGCGCTCCAACGCAAGGAAATCAGCCGTATGAAAAATGGAAACGACTCCATCGATGGCTAAAAGCTTCGCCATGAGATCCGGCACGTTTTCCGCCTTCTCTTTGGTATAGACACGTTGTACGCCATCCGGCAAACGCTCGTCAACATTTAATTTCATTACATTGGGACTGGGTGTTGGTTCAATCGAAAGCAATTTCATGCCTCGTCACTCCTTTTCTCCGCACACTTTCCAGCTTCCCCTATATCCTAGCATGGAATTCCCTATCGGTTCCAACCTGCAACTCTTTGGAAAGTGTAAAAAATCATTTTTCAAAGAGTCAGCTTGTAGTAATCATTGGCAGATTTGACAAAAAATCCGCAAGACTCATACAGGCCGAGGGCATTGCTGTTCTCGCAGGCTACCTCCAGGCTGACTTTCTGCATCCCTTCATCCAGCAAAATGTCAATTGCTTGAGCCAAAGCCTGTCGTCCGTAGCCTTTTCCCTGATGCTCCGGATGAACACAAAAACCGTAGATAAAGCCTTCTTTTTCCGTTCTCATCGTGCCGATTTTTCCGACCGGCTGATCATTTGTGAGGATCAAATAAGTCTTGGACCGGACATTTTGATCGATGCTCTGGTGCATCTCCCGCACTTTTTTCTCTTCCATTTGAAAACCATGGACATCCAACCAAATCAAGGTTTCGAGATCGGACGGTCCTGCAGCCCGCAATTGGACGCTGGTCGGCGGCAGAACCGCTTTTTTATCCGGTGCCAAATCCATCCAATATTCAGAGAAGGAGTAAACGGCGCCGAGTTGTTCTACGTAGGACTTCCCAGAACCCGATTCTCGCTGAACGATGAAGCAGTGTTGAGGAATCTTTCGCTCTCGGCACACGCGGGCTGCCTCATTTTGCAGCGCACGAAAGATCCCTTTTCGGCGATAATCAGGATGCACCATCCCACTTACCTCCGCTTCCTCTCCATGAAACACATACAGCCCAAGAAATCCAACCAAACGATCATCCTGGTAGCAGAGAAAGTCCTCCGTTTCGGTTCCCCGTCGGGAGCGCAACATGTCTGGGTTCACTTTGAGGTCAATTCCTTCATGTTCGTTGCACACCTGGACGAGCTGCAGTACGGCAGCAAGCTCCTCTTCACTCATTCGGGTCCTGGCTACGATTTCATATCCCATACATACCTCTCCCATCAAAAATAATGGCGTCTGATCTCCCGTACCACTTCTTCCAGATTGTTCGCTACCTGCGGAATCGAGTACCCAACGAACAAGGGGGAGGTGACAAAGCGGGGAACCACTTTTGTGACGATTTTCCCCTCCCATTGATAGAAGAAGAAATTGTAGCTTTGAAAGCGCGGATTGACGTGATTCAAGATCCAGTGGGCCAGGATTTGCAGGTACTCTGCCATTCTGCCCAGTCGATCACGATCTGACAGCACCACATTGTATTCAAAAAAGCCTGCTCTAGGCAGTGTCGACAGCGTCACCTCAACCCCATCTTCCCGATCAATAACAATTCCCTTAAAATCCGATTCCTTCACCTGGTGCAAATAGTCGTATTGGTTAAGACCAACAATCTGCATGTGCGGATGGCGAATGCTCCCCCCTGAATAAGGACCATGATTCTTGAAAAAAAGCACGGATTGAAAGTCTTTGCTCCTCTCCATCTCCATCCATTTTTCAACTCCAAAAGCGAGCAGATTGCGGACATGCTCTTTGGAGTAAACAGACCAGTCCCCGTCGCATTCGTCAGATTCAACCAATACCGTTTGAACCGTATCCTGTAAGACTGGGTATTTATTCTTCAGCCAAATCATGCTGCCCCGCTGCTCCAACACATCGGTCAGGCTGTTTCTTTCGCAAAATGGGCATGAAGCGTCTCGATTATGGATACTTTCCGGTTTTTTTCTACCAAGCTGCATATCGAAGTGCAAGTGAGTACTTCTCATCCCATTCCCTCCCCGATTCACACCTTTTACTTTACATGGAAAATGATGATGCGTAAATCGTCCAACTCTTCGGAAAAAACACGCAATGACCTTCACAAAATGGAGCAAGTGTTTTACTATTACCTTGTCTGAGAGCAATTTTTTGGCAACAGACAAGGCACCTGTCTTCGCCGAGCAGTCTGCGGTTTTTTTATCTCAAACCGTAAGACTACACTAACAGTAGCGAATGACGAAAAAGGGGTTGGCAGAAAATGGAGCGTTCATTTTACTACCCGGTTAGCTGGAGCGAAGCACACCAATACAAATCCGTTCTGGATGAGGAAGGCCTACCTTACGAGGTCCTGTCTCCGCTCGATCTGCCTGTTCTGGAGGAAGGGCAGGTCGCGATTGTCTTTCCTTCTATTCCGCTTCGCTCGTATGTACGGGTGAGAACATTGTTTGCACGCGACGGCATCGGTTATCCCGATCCTTTTTCCCGAGAGATCTGGATCAAAAAATAACGGCCAAGACAGCGTCATTTGGTTAGATGCGACATAGGATGTGGTAGAACGAGAGGTGGAGATCATGCCTTCCTACAACATCCGTGTTTCGATCGAACGGCTGAGGCTGGATTTGCTAGATGGCAACAAGGTAGTGCGATCCTATCCAGTGGCGTTAGGCAAGCTTGCTACTGCGACCCCGCAAGGAAATTTCACGATCATCAACAAAGTCCCGTACCCCAATTCCTATCCCGGCGGTCCGCTCAGTGTATTTGGAACCTACTGGCTCGGATTGAGCAAGCCGCATTACGGCATTCACGGAACCAACAATCCTTCGTCGATCGGTCGCTACGTATCGCACGGCTGTATCCGCATGTACAATGAGGATGTCAATGCTTTGGCCAAACTCGTAACGATCGGAACACCAGTACGCATCCGTCGCAAATAAAGCCCGCCTTTTTCACAAAAGGCGGGTCTTGTCATGAATCTCGTGTTCTGTTGTTTCTTCCCAATCCTCGGATTCATCTGATTCCAGGTAGACGATGTACCTCGTAGCTTGCTTGTACATGATAGACAAGGTCAATTCCCTGATCTTGTTCATGATCTCTTCCTTTTTTTCGGGTAGTTCCTGATCCAGCTTTTCTTCTTGAATGGTCAGATAGGATGATACCCACTCTGGGTCAAGTTTGTATGCAGGCAAAGACAGCGACTCCTCTACTCATGTAATCTCCATTAGTCTACATGAAGGGAGTCGCCGTTCACAGCATCAATTACTGGCTGTATAAACATTGTTTGACATCAGATTCACGCTTTTCCTTGCTCCAGTTCCTCGATCAAAGCAGACAATTCAGCCCAGCGCTCGACGGCTGCTTCCAGTTCAGCCGCTACCTGCTGTTCCTCCGCGTACAGCTTTTCCACCTTGCCGTAGTCACTTCCCGAAAGCGCGATCTCCTGCTTTAATTTTTGGCTCCGCTCTTCCAACGAAGCAATTTTGCCTTCAATCTCATCCCATTCCTTCTGATCCTTATAGCTCAGTTTGCGAGTGCGATTATTCCCGCGGTTGGCCACACTCTTCTCACTTTTGGCAGGTTGGCCTTCCACAGCAGATCCCGCTATCAGAGGGAGGTTAGCTTCCTTTTCCTCCCGTCTGGTATCAAGGTATTCAGAGTAATTGCCGTAAAAGTGGCGAATGTGTCCTTGTCCCTCAAAGGCCATCAGATGTTCTACTGTCCGATCCAGGAAGTAGCGGTCGTGAGAGACTGTAATCACAGCCCCGGGAAACTGCTCCAGATAATCTTCCAAAATGCTGAGTGTTTGAATGTCCAAATCATTCGTCGGCTCATCCAAGAACAGGACATTCGGCTCTCCCATCAACGTACGCAACAGGTATAGCCGACGTTTTTCCCCTCCGGAGAGACGAGAAATCGGGGTCCACTGCATATTCGGAGAAAAGAGAAATCGCTCCATCATCTGGGAAGCAGTAATCGTCTGCCCATCACTCGTATGGATCACCTCTGCAGCTTCCTTCACGTATTCGATGGCACGCAGCTTCTCGTCCATCTCTACATTATCTTGCGTATAGTAGGCGATTTTGACGGTCTGTCCAACCTCAACCTTACCTGAATCAGGCTCGATGCGGCCCGCGAGCATATTGAGCAAAGTCGATTTGCCGCTGCCATTGGGACCGATGATTCCGAGGCGATCCTTCGGCAACACGATGTAGCTGAAATCATCAACCAATTTTCGCTCCCCGTAGGATTTGCTGATGTGCTCAATCTCGATCACCTTTTTGCCCAATCGACTGGCTCCCAAAGCCATATCCATCTTCGCTGAAGGTCCCTCCACTACGCGATCCCGCAACTCTTCAGCCCGCTGTACCCGCGCTTTCTGCTTGGTCGTCCGTGCTTTGGCACCGCGTCTCA
>DASQMM010000489.1:0-2488 GCA_035645495.1 Brevibacillus sp.
CCTTCCATATAACGCAGGACAGAGAAAACTCTCCAGATTTTGCTTCAATTTGCTCCAGGACATTCAATCCTCCTATTTTCTATATATAAATACCTTTGAGGTAGTCAGTATATTACCCATAATACAATAACTGACACATAGATCATACTAAATACAAGTAACCTTGCTGTTCAGAGAAAATAGAGTTTTAGACTTCTCCATTGCATTGAACTATCGATACCCGTTAGTTCAACGAAGAATGTGTTGCCAGTTTGGAAGCAACTCATAGTCCCTCATGTGTTTGTATTCTAGAACCATTACAGCTCCCATATTATCTACACGAAACTTCATCGAGTCCATCCCTACATCTAAATGAGGTCCCACATACGGAATCACTGTAACTTTAACATCAATATGCGAAGGATGATATTCAACGTATAGTTCAGTCCCTCCTAGAAAAGGCGAAAACGTTGGTGACACTGTTATTTTATCATTATAATATCGATTAATCTGTTGTTGTATATTTGGAGCTAACAAAGTAAGCACAAGCCGCTCCAATGGTTCTTCGTATGGTTTAGCGTAAACTGGCTGTATAAGCACAGAGAAAATGATCACGGCAAGCAGTAACCCGATAGTGCTTTTAACATTCACTACTAATCACCCCATTGAGGTAATTTCCGTTAAGTGACTTGGGTTTATGCATCCAACTAAATAAAATGAAGATCCATTAACGTAATCTGCCCGTTAGTGAAGAAAAGACAGCCGATTGTTCGGCTGCCTTTGAGCTTTCGATCCCGTTAGCGTAACTGGCTACCCGCATGAATGTGACTGTTCCTAAGCAAACGCTCAGTTATCCAAATTTTGGAGGAATTCGAGTACACGCTGCAACAGAAGTGTCGTTGCGTGGGCGTCATATGACGGCAAACTGCTATCTGCGAAGAAGTGCTGATTTCCTGGGTACAAAAAGAGTTCGGCATGATCGGCTGTAGCTACGAGCTCGCGTGCCGCCTCAATGTCGCCCTCATCTACGAAGTAGGGATCAGCGTCCATGCCGTGAATCTGCACCGGCAGTTCCGCCGGCCAGGGAGATTCGAACATGGAGGTCGGAACGCAAGAGTAAAATAACAATGCACCACGAGCGCCTTCACGAGTCTGAGCGAGCTTCTGAGCCGCAACCACACCGAGCGAAAACCCCGCGTAGATGATCTCACGCGGCAACTCACTGGCTACACGAATACCTCGCTCTGTTATCTCTTCGAAGCCGATCTCATTGACATAGGCCATGCCATCCTCGATCGTGGTAAACAAATGACCGTCGAAAAGGTCAGGAACATGAACAGTGTGACCCGCCCCTCTGAGCTCGTCGGCGAAAGCATGAATACCCTTTGTTAGTCCCAATGAGTGGTGCAACAAAAGAATCTCTGCCATTTCTCTTCTCCTTCCAAGATCTAAAATAATGAAAATTGTGCCTCAATCGATTTCGTTTCCTTACTGTCGTTATCCTGCCCGTTAGCATAATGAAAAGGCAACCGAGCGTCTGGCCGGCTGCCGTCACGTCATGATTGAGTCATCGTCTTCCGTGCCGTAACGATTCAATATCAATGATCGAATAACGCTATAGAAAATTACTTGAGAAAGCCCGAAAGAAGTGGCAGCAGACTTCTGGCATTAACCATGTGGTCTTTAAGTTACTTCTGGACAATCTGAATAAGGTTGCCGCATGTATCGTCGAAGACAGCTATTGTGAGTTCGCCCATTTTTGTCGGCTCCATAGTAAACCTCACGCCGTTTTCCACTAATCGTTTATACTCTTTATGAATATCTGCAACGCCAAACATTGTTGCTGGGATGCCATCAGCAAATATCTTCTTTTGATATTCTTTGGCGGCAGGATGATGATTCGGCTCGAGTAAAAGCTCTGTACCGTTTTGCTCATCGGGAGAAATAAGCGTTATCCACCTAAATTCTCCGACAGGAACGTCCTCCTTTTTAACAAACCCCAGCTTTTCTGTATAAAACTCCAGTGCCTTGTCTTGATCTTGTACGAATATACTAGTAACAACGATTTTCATACAGTTTTTTCCTCCTTTGATATTTTTCACGCTGGTGCTTTGCTATCAATCTGGCTCCAATCAAAAAAACATTTTTCATCGAACACCTCGCTGCTCCGCTAGCAGGACTCCGCTCCATCAGCAGATTATCAAAAGGCGGAAACTCAAGTAGTTTTTGCAAAAAACATCTTGAATAACCCGGAAGAAAAGTAGTAGGACAGGCATAAGCTGGTCGAGGGAAAAGGGGAGAAAAGCGAAGGCTTTTGGGATCTTGACCCAGGCGCAATTGAAAAGGAGGAACACGATTTCAGCGGCCAACCTTGAATCACTTCATTGAATTCAGCTGCTTTTGGCCGCGGTTCCGCCTTTGGAATGGAGCCGACCAGGAATGCCACCCAGCAAAGATCCCAGCCCGCCTGGAGCGTTCTCCCCATTTTCCTTTCCACCACTAAAGACGG
>DASQMM010000490.1:0-3221 GCA_035645495.1 Brevibacillus sp.
AACTGATCGTGGGAGCACATCGACAGTTCAGCCAATGCAAGAGATCTTCGAGAAAGAGAGAGTTCCCCTCCTCGTCAAAAGGGCGATGACGCATATGCTCATAGGCGATTTGTTGCTTGTCGGGGGAGCCGACAGCTTCAAAGAACTGGCGCAGCTTTTCCGGCGGGGTCAGGCTGTCGGCCGTACCGTATTGCAGCAAAAACGGGACCCGCAGGGCTGGCGAACGCTTTTGCAGCATTTTTTGTGCTGTGATGATCCCGCGACCCAAGCCTGGAGTGACGGTCTGGTGACGCAGCGGATCACCTTTCGTCCAGCCGTCTCGATTGGATTCTCTCGCATTTCGCGAATGGAGGGATTTTTCGACGGTGTAATCCGGCTTGAGATAGCTCATCAGGAAAATGAGCCATTTTTCCATGGGTTTGATGGTGTAGGAAAAAGCGGGTGCTATCGCAGCAAGTCCGGCAATTCCCGTCTCATTATGCAAGCAATAGTCGAGGCAGATCAGCCCGCCAAGACTATGCCCGAGCAAAAAAAGCGGCAATTCAGGATGCAAACTGCCGGCCAATTGGCGAAAAGCGTGCAAATCCCCGCGATACTCGTCCCAGCGGCGCACATATCCCCTGGTGCCGCTACTTCTGCCATGACCGCGCAGGTCAAACGAATAGGCGGCGTATTGGTGTTCGGCCAAATGCTGGCTAATCCTGTCCATCCTGCCGCTGTGGTCGCCGAATCCATGCACGATGATCACCGCGGCTTTCGGAGATGTCGCTCGGCAGAGACTGCGGTAGTATAATTCTGCGCCGCGCACCCCGGCAAACGTTCCTTCTGCTGTCAACAATTTGCGGCTACACCTCCTGGCCTTGCTTTTCTCTTCCATACCAGAAGAGTAAGAAAAGTCGATGAAACCAGAGAAAGTATAGCACAGGATGGGAAGTGAAACCATCTGAGGGAGGATTAGGAGAAAATATGTAGTGATTTGACATCCTCTCGACATGTTCAATCTGTAATGTAGATGATGTACATAGCATCGCGTCAGAAAAACATCGGGAGAAATGGAGGAGTTTGTTATGTTTAAGAAACATTATCTCGCTACAGCGGCTGCTGGTTTGCTTCTGGCGACAACGCTGATTCCATCTGGAGCGAGCGCAGAAGTAGCGACCAAGAATCTGCAAGCAAAATACAACAATATCAAAGTATTGAATAACGGCTATCAAATTTCCACACCTATTGAGCCATTCATCGTCAATGGCACCACGTACATCCCATTGCGCATGATGGCTGACGTATTCAAAAAGGACGTCACTTGGGATGGAAAAACCTATACCATCAACGTTATCGATAAGCCTGATGCGAACGTACAAAGCCAACTAGCTATGAAGGATGCGGAAATTACCCGCTTGAAAAATCAAATCACTGCTTTGAACGATGAAATCGAAAATCTCGAAGACAAGCTGGATAAGAAGAGCAGCAAAAATGATGACGATTTCGATGATGATCTGGATGACATGGAAGACTATTTGAACGATGAGTTTGGCGATTGGGAAGGTCTTGAATGGGATATTACGCTTAGCGGCGACGAAGATGAGATCGAAGTTGAAATCGAAATCGACCTGGATGAGTATGGCGATGACTTTGATGAATTGACGAAGAACGAACTAAAAGGGTTTGTTCAGGATATCATCGATGAGATCTGGGATGAGTTTGACGCAGACATCACAGGCTACATCATCGACAGCTATGAAGATGAAGAATTGTATGAATTTGATGCCGAGTATGATGATGATCTTAACTTCAGCAAATACTAATATTCTCTAAAAACCAACACCAAGCCTTGCTTCTCTCACACCGAGAAAAAGCAAGGCTTTTTTCCTATTTCCATAATGAAGGAATCCCAATATAAAGAAAAAAGAGGTAGACTGGAAGAGATGTGAGGAAACCATCTATTATGTCTTTGAAATCAGGAGCGGCTTTTCATGAAACAAATTCTATTGGTGGAAGATGAGTTGGTCATCTCCCGCGTGCTGAAAGCGTATCTGCAAAAAGAAGACTATCAGGTTTGGCAAGCCGAAAACGGTAATGACGCCGTTCGCCTTTTTGACGAACAAAAACCGGATCTCGTCCTGCTGGATGTCATGCTTCCGGAAATGAGCGGTTGGGAAGTCCTGAAGTACATAAGGGAAAGAAGTGCCTGTCCTGTCATCATGATGACGGCCTTGGGACAAACCGATCAGAAACTGAAGGGATTCAACCAGGGAGCGGACGACTACATTACCAAGCCGTTTGTGGCCGAGGAGGTCGTAGCACGGGTAAACGCCGTCCTGCGCCGTTCGGCGATTCTCGTCAAGGATCAGGAGACGCGCTTTTTTGGCGGTCTCAAAATCAATTTCAAATCGCATAGCGTGACCCTGCATGGCATCGATTTGCAGTTTCATCCCAAGGATTTGTCGTTGCTGCTGTTCCTGGCACAAAACCCCAACCGGACATTCTCGCGCGAGCAATTGATCGAGCATCTGTGGGGGATGGACTATGAGGGCAGTGATCGGGCTGTAGACCTGGCTATCAAACGGATTCGCAAAACCTTGCAAAACTGGCCTGCCTCCGAGGGGGAAATCAAAACGCTCAGAGGGGTGGGGTATCAGTTCAGTGTATTTGATAAATCATAAACCAACCTCCCTTTTGCGCTATTGGACGACTCGCTATCTGCTCACACTGTGTGTAGGCTTGCTCATCATTGGCATTGTCTCCGCGATATGGATCAAGGAGGCTGCCACGGAGAAGCAGCTCGAAGTCACCAGTTTATTCGTAGAAGAAGTAGCGGATCGGGTCGTGGACAATGAAGGAAAACTGTATGTCGGAGAAACTTTGCACCAGATATTGGAAAGCAGGCGCCGCTTTATGGGCGTAGACCGCAATCTGCTGCTGTTCATCAAGGATGTGCACGGACGGATCATCTACAGCAAATCGGGCTTGCCTTCTTCCTTCCAGGAGGATGTCCCCCGCTTGCTTCTGATCGCGGAACAATCCAGCAAGGTCAAGTCGCTTCAAGGAGATACTCTCTATGTCGTAAAAAAAGATCTGGACAATGATCGCGAAAAGCTGGGGACAATTCTATTGTTGTTCCCGGAGACGGACATTCGCGTCAGTCCGGAACAGCTTCAATACCTGGTTATCATGCTGGGCAGTTTGGGCGTGTTGGGCTGGGCCGTCATCTATTTTCACTC
>DASQMM010000491.1:0-2760 GCA_035645495.1 Brevibacillus sp.
TAGCGCTCGGCGAAGGTGCTTTTACCGCTTCGGGCGCCGCCTGTCACCATGACCACCATGTCCTAGCTCCCCCTCTTTTTCCGAACCTAGTGCCTGACGCTTTGCAGCATGATCTGCGGCAAATGGTGGACAGGGTGTTCCAATATAATCGGTCGAACCCCGTATACCTCCTCGATCAAGCCGCTGCGCAAAATCTGTTCTGGTGTCCCCACGCTAATCTGCCTTCCCTTGTTCAGCATGAGAATGCGGTCACAGTACAGCGAAGCCAAATTGAGATCGTGAAGTACCGCGACAACCGTGACCTGCGTGGCCTTTTGCCAAGTGCGTACGATATCCATCAACTGGATCTGATAGCCGATATCGAGATAAGTCGTGGGTTCGTCAAGAAGGAGGATTCGCGGCTTTTGTACCAGAGCCTTGCCCAGAGCCACGCGCTGCTTCTCTCCCCCGCTCAAATGTTCCAGAGACCGTTGCTCCAATTCTTCCAGGCGCAGCAGGTGAATAATCTCATCAATCAAGGGTTGGGCATCTTCCGTATCCTCTCCGAGCCAGTTTTGATACGGAAAGCGGCCCATCTCCAGGACCTCGCGGACAAGAAACCCGACTGGCGGCAAAGCTTCCTGCTCCAATACCGCCAACAGACGAGCCAGTTCCTTTCGCGAATAGCCGCCTACCTCTTTGCCATCCAAATGAATCTCTCCGGCATCCAGGCCGACGACTCCCGAGATCAGCTTGCACAAGGTAGATTTTCCGCTGCCATTGGGTCCGATGACTCCGAAAAACTCTCCCTTCTCTACCTCAAACGTAAGGTCGCGAAGAACGGGAGTTGACTGGTAGGACTTGCCCAGTCCCTTTACCTGTATCATCTCGCTAACCCCTCCCCTGCTGTTTTCTCATCCGTAACAAATAGGCGAAAAAGGGCGCACCCAGAAAAGCGGTTATCACACCGAGCGGAATCTCGGTTGGGCTGAGCAGCATTCTCGCCAGCGTATCCGCCCACAGGACGTATATCCCGCCGAAGAGCGTTGACATCGGCAGCAACAATCGATAGTCCGGTCCCATCATCAATCGAATGAGATGCGGCACGACCAGCCCAACGAAGCCGATGATCCCGGAAATGGAGACCGCTGCCGCTGTCAGCATGGTGGATATGATCAGCACGATCAGCTTGGTCCGGTCTACATGGACACCGAGGTGGGCTGCCTGCCGCTCCCCTAATGCAAACAGATTGAGGGAACGCGCGTAGCTGACGAGCACCGCAAGCCCGATCAACAGATAGGGAACCAGCACGTAGGAGTATGCCCAGCCGCGAAACGAAAGACTACCCAGCAGCCAAAAGACGATCTCGTTCACGACCTTGTCAGATAGGGAAACCATGAACGATACCAGCGAGCCGAGAAAAGCCTGCACGACGACGCCTGATAACAAGAGCGTCTCGGTCTTCAGCTTGCCTTGCGTACTCGCCAGGCGAAGCACAATCCACAAGCTGAGCAAGCCCGTGAGGAAGGCGACCAAGGGGATACTCCACTGTCCCAAAAATGAGATATGCAGCCCGAATAGAATGAGAAATGCTGCTCCTACTGCGGCACCAGATGCCACGCCCATAGTGTAGGGGTCAGCGAGCGGATTGCGCAGCACTCCTTGAAAGCCCGCCCCGGCAAGAGATAGACAGGCACCTACCAATACCGCGAGAATCACCCGTGGAAAACGGACTTTCATGACGATCTGCTCGGCGGATTCCGGCCAGGAGACGGAAATGAAGTCCCCGACTACCGGTACCTGATGCAGTAGAATCAGCCAAACCTGCGAAGGCGGCAGGTTGGCGGCACCCATCGAAATACTGAGAACCATGGAGAGAAGCAGGAGCAGCCCCCCGACTCCGCTCCAGAAAAGGAGGCGTCCCTTCATGCTACTTCACCAGATCGGGATAAATCGCCTTCGCTACTTCGATCAGCCCTTTGGTGATGCGGGGACCGGGACGTGACAACATATTTTCGTCCATTCCATACAGTTTTTCTTCTTTTATGGCCGTGATCGTATTCCACCCGCTGCGTGACTGAATGATTTGCTCCAGTTTTTGTCCGGTTTTCTCATCCGTTATTCCGCTGGCATACAGGATCACATCCGGATTTTCTTGCAAAATTTTCTCTTCGTTGATCTGATTCCAACCTTGCGTATCGGCAGCAATATTGACTCCCTTGGCGATGGTGATCAATTCATCCATAAACTCGCCTTTGCCGACCGTCCAGCCTGGGGCAAATTCCAAATATACTTTTTTCATTTCTTCTGGCTTGACGTTTTGGACTGCCTCCGTCACATGCGCAATGTCGGCTTTCATCCCAGCGACGACCTCTTCCGCCTGCGCCTGTCGATTCGTGATTTTGCCCATCGTCAAAATATTGTTCATGATATCTTCGACGCTGCTGGGATGAGTAATGTACATGGGGAGACCGAGCGATTGCATTTTCTCCGCCACTTGTTTATCCATGGAAATGCCGCCGATAACCAGGTCCGGACTTTGGGAGAGGATAGCTTCCTCATTAGGCTTGACTACCCCTCCGACTTTCGGTTTTTCCTTGGCTTCTGCCGGATAGTCATCATAATCAGACACGCCGACCACCTGCTCGCCAAGTCCAAGAGCAAACAGGATTTCCGTCTCTGCCGGAGATGTCGAGACGATTCGCTGCGGCGCTTTCTCAATCGTAATCGTCTTGCCAGTGGCATCCGTTATCGTCAACGGGTACACCGTCTGCTGCGCGG
>DASQMM010000492.1:0-39562 GCA_035645495.1 Brevibacillus sp.
GAGGGGAGAGTATTACGCCAGCATTTTGATTCCGGCTGACTTTTCTTCCAAATTGACAGGCATTATCGACGGACGGCTGGATAGACCCGAGGTGATCTACAGCGTCAATGAAAAGGTAAATGCGATTGCGCCGAAAATCACCTCTTCGGGCGTCTCCACGCTTGCCAAGCAAATCAACGAAAATTTCACGGAGGCGGTCAGCGAGGCATTGTTGACCAAGCTGACAGAAGTCGGGATCAAGATCGAGGAGCAGCTTCCGACCATTCGCAAGATCGAGGCCGGGATTTTTGAGTTGGAAAGCAAGCTGCCCGAGATTCATGCAGCAGGGCAAAAGGTGCTGGAGCTGGAACAAAAGCTCCCAGGGATTCACGAAAAAGCGCAAGTCATCCTCGAAGTGGAGAAAAGAATCCCGCAGATCAATCAGGCCGCAGAGTCGATTTTGACGTTGCAGCAGCATTGGCCGCAGATCAGTGATACGCTCTCACGGGTAGGGGAGATTCAGGATCGACTCCCTGCTATACAGCACGCGGTGGCCCGCGTCCAGGAGCTGGATCAGAACTTCGACAAGGTCGCGGGTACTATCGAGCATGCGACGGATATAGCAGGACGGGCCATCGGGATCGTGGAGGCAGCTCAGGCAGCGATACCGCGCGTAGAGGATATGGCAGACAAGGGTGCTGCCATTGCCGAGCGGATAAACGCATTCCTGACGAAGAATGAGGCAGCGTTCCAATTGGTTGGTCCGCTGGTGAAGCAGAATCTGACACTGGTACAGCAGGCTGCGGATGCGACGACAAAACTAACGGAGAGACTGCTCCAGGTGGATCCCGCCCTTTTGCCAACAGCAGAGGAGGCAGCCGCATTGAGGGATCGGGTGGCTGGCGCGGGCCGCATCCTGGAACACACGTCATTGCTCTTGGAGAAAATCAACTCTTATATTCCTGGACAGCCGTTAGATGGACTGATCGAACGGCTCCATGCCCGGACAGACTCCATCCACCAAAAGGTCCAGCTATTGGACATCGTGGCCAAGGCTTTGGAAAATGGGAAAACACCAGCGCGGGATGTCGTGGAGCGCTTGAACAAGCTGTCTCAGGAGACGAGCAGCGTGTTGGGCGACATTCTCTTGCGCTATGACAGCGAGATTTTGCCCAAGTTGGAGGACGGCGTTGCAAGGCTGATTGATTTTTCCGATGTCGCCACTGAAAAAATCGAAGCAGTACAAGCACGTCTCACCGCCATCGATGGCGTACTGGCGGACGTGAAGCAGGGATTGGAATTCGGTCAGACGGAATTGCAGCGAATCACGGAGCAGCTGCCGCAGATCCGGGCGCGGGTGCATGAGGCAGCCGTTGATTTGCAACAAAAGGCGGATGAGTTTGAACGTGTAGTAAATATCGCTGTACCGCTAATCCAGGAAAATCTCCCGACCATCGGCAAAAAGCTGGATCAGGCAGCAGCCTTCATCCAGAACGACCTGCCGAGAGCGGAACAGGAGCTGTCTCAATTAGCCGAATTCGTACGAGTGAGGCTTCCAGAACTGGAATCGGGCGTACATCGGGTCGCATCGCTGGTACGCGACGATTTGCCACAGCTTGAGCGGGCGGTGAGTCAGGCAGCAGACAAGCTGCGCGAAGTGGAGGCGAACAATAACTTTGCCGCTCTCGCGAAGCTGTTGCGCGGCGACATCCAGAAGGAAAGCGAGTTTTTGGCAAGTCCGGTCCAGATCAAAGAGAACCGGCTCTATCCGATCCCCAATTACGGCTCTGCCATGTCGCCCTTTTACGGGGTGCTGTCCTTGTGGGTGGGAGCCACATTGCTGATCTCCTTGCTGAAGGCAGAAGCGGACAACCCAGAGGGTCGCTACAAGCCGTATCAGCTTTATCTGGGCAGGCTCGGAACGTTCCTGACGATTGGGCAGCTTCAAGCGATCAGCATCACGCTCGGAGACATGTGGATTCTGGATGCCTTTGTAGCGGACAAGCTCCCGTTTGTGCTCTTCGCCATGCTGGTGAGCGCGGTGTTTGTAACGATTACCTATACGCTGCTGTCGGTATTCGGCAATGTGGGCAAAGGAATCGCGATCATCTTCATGGTGTTCCAGTTCTCCAGCTCGGGCGGCACGTTTCCGATCAGCATGACGGCCCCCTTTTTCCAGATGCTCAATCCATTCATGCCCTTCACGTATGCAATCAGCTTGCTGCGGGAGGCGGTCGGGGGCATTTGGTGGGAGACGGCCTGGCGGGATATTTTAGCGCTGCTCGGCTTTATTGGAATCAGCCTGTTCGTCGCGCTGGTTCTCAAGCGGCCACTGAGCGGCATTATCAAGAAGTCGACAGAGAATGCGAAGAAAACCAAAATCATCGCCTGATGAAGAAATTCACTGCCCACCTGCGCGTGGGCTTTTTTTCATGGCAAGATAGTCTCTCAACTGAGCAAAATCAGTCGCGTAAATATATTCATGCCCATGATCGCCATCTCGTTCCCCGACGATAGAGGCGAATTTGGCATACAGGCGATTCAGGTACGTATTCTCCGATTGGACGAAAAATCGCACCTGCTTTACCTGGCTGTTCTCCGCTTCTATCTGCTCCACCAGGTATCGGAAGCCCTGCAAAAACAGGCGGCTGCTGCGAAACTCCTGCTTGATGATGGCAGAGAAGATAAAGACAACCTCTCCCTGGGGATCAGGCTGGTGCTCTTTCGTCACGTATTGATAATGACCCCAACCAATCACTTTGTCCTGCGGGTCCACGACAAGAATGATCTGCGAGTCGTGAATATTTTCCAATACATGGTAGATGGAATCGATTAAAGTAAATCGCCTGTTGAATTCCAATCGATTGTGAATAAAAAAGAGGGTGAATTTCACGAGATCCTGATCACCGCTGCAGCGCCTGAAATGGGCAGTCATAGCTTCCTGCGCCTCCTTTAGCTTTTTCTCTTTTGTAAAGTCTGTCGCACATGGGCGTCAATCTCGGGATGCTTCGACAGGATGTAGAACAGCTTCTTGCGGTGAAGAGTCAAGAAAACGCAAGGCGTCAATGCCGTGACGGTCGCTGTGCGCGGGACGTTCTCCAGTAAGGCAATCTCGCCAAAATGGTCGCCGTCCTCCAGTACAGCCAGGCGGATGGGTTCGGATGCTCCATCTGTTGGGTGTCTGGTTACTTCTACACGACCTCTGGCGATCAGGTAAAACGTCTCGCCGGTCTCTCCTTCCCGAATGACAGATTGCCCTGCGCCGCAGGTTTCGGTATGAAACAGATGGGCAATCTCCTGCAAGACAGACGTATCAAGGCCGCGGAAAAAGGGAAGCAGCGACAGTCGATTTGCTTCAATCGTCGCTTCACGTCCGCTATCCGAGAGGGACAGGCCGCTTTGCTTCTCCCACAGCTTTTTGTAGAACCCGCCTCGTTCCAGCATTTCCGCATGACTGCCGCTGTCCACCAGTTCCCCCTGATCAAAGACAAAAATCTGATCTGCCCCCGTGATGGATGCCAACCGATGGGTAACGGTCACCACGGTCCGGTTGCGAGACAATTCCTCAAAGGTGCGGTTAATCGAGGCTTCAGAGATGGGGTCCAATGATGACGTGGCTTCGTCCAGAAAAAGGATGGAGGGGTTGCGTAAAATCGCCCGAGCGATGGCGAGCCGCTGCCGTTGCCCTCCGGAAAAATTGCTGCCCTCATCCAAAACCATCGTGTCGTATCCGTCGGGAAGCCCCATGATCATGTCGTGAATCTCGGCTTGCTTGGCTGCTTGAATGATCTCTTCGCGTGCCGCATCTGGTTTGCTCAAGCGAATATTCTCCAGCAGCGTCCCGTGAAACAGGAAGTTATCCTGAAAGACAACGCCAATCCGCTCACGGTACGAGCCTCGGTCCAATGCCTGAAGGCTGTTGCCGCTGATCTCGATCGTCCCTTTATCCGGCTCATAAAAGCCGAGCAGAAGCTGCACCAGCGTGCTTTTTCCCGAGCCGCTCGATCCGACGAAGGCTGCTGTCGTACCAGGAGGAATGTGCAGGTGAATACCCTTGAGGATGGGCTGCTCGGGGCGATAGCCGAAAGTGACGTGATGGACATCAATCGCCGGATGCTGCATGGCGGATGGATCAAGCCTGATAGGGCCTGTCGCCTCGACGGGCTGGTCCAGCACCTGCTTGATTCGTTCCATGCTGACCTGTGCATCCGTAAAGACAGGCAGCGTGAAGGTCAGGCTGAACACCGAGTTGCCCATGGAGGTGTACATCGTAAAAAAGGCTACCAAGGAACCCAAGGTGATATGTCCGTTCAGCGCGAGGTACGACCCGAACCCAATAATCGTAAAATTGATGACCAGTAGGCTCGTCATCGGAATCCGTTCCATTTTGGCCCCAATGATATTTTTCTGGTAGCTGCTCACGAACAGGGAACCGAGCCGTTTATGGAACTTGTCGATCATGGCTTGCTGCAGATGGAACCCTTTGATTACCTTTTGCGCTTTCATATTCTCCTGGACGTCGCTGGTCATCGTAGAGAACTGGGCTTTGTAATCTGTATTGACTGCTTGTGCTCGTCGGCCAAGCAGGTACGGACCTGCGAAAATGACCGCTGCTCCCAGCAGGATAAAGAGGGCCATGCTCCACTCCAGATAAAACAACACGACAGTGCTGACTAGCACGACGGTCAGCGATTGCAGTCCGGTGGTGAGAATCACCGCCATCGCTCTTTCAATAGCAGGCAAATCAACCGAAAAAAAAGAGACCAGATCACCGGAGCGGAACTTCTGGAAGGTATCAATATGGACGTGCTGCAAATGAGTGAACAGCTTCTCGCGCAAGTCATTTTGGATTCGGGCATTTAATTTTGCCAGCGCGTAATCACTCAGGATGCCAGCACTCAGACAAATGACTCCGGCAGTGCCGAGAATGATCATGATGAAGGTGAAGGCGTCCATGTCTTTGGGCTCAATCGCCTGGTCGATGATGATTTTGAAGCTGAGAGGTGCGAAGGATACGAACGCCAGGTCCAGTATAAGCGTGAAGAAAAAAAGCGCGGTAAGCAGCTTGTAGGGACGCATGTAGCCAAACAGGTTTTTGAGGACAATCAGCATGTCAACGTCTCCTTTTCTCGATTACAAGACAGGACGGAATTTGGCTGCATACGCCTGCAGGTCGGAAAAAGCGGCACGGTATTCGTCGATGGGGCCAAACACAGTGTCCACCGAAGCGATATTTTCGGCGATTTTGGAAAACAAGCGGCGCAAGCGGTCATTCGCCGGGGTCCAGAAGCGCAATTCACGCACATCTTCTTCCAAATCGGTGATGTGTTCGATCAGGAATTGGATCGCCTGCAGGAAGAGACGGGTGACGCGATATTCTTCTTGGATAAAAACGACCTGCACCTGAATCACATGCTGGTCTTCGTACTGGTTTTCGCCGGTTCCGTATATGTACGAGAAGGCACCGATGACCTCGTCTTCGTCGTTATAGCAGAGGAAAGCTTCCCGATCCATCAGAATCGGGCTGGAGAGAAAGCTGAGGGCGACAGGGTAAGAGTAGGGAAGGCCCAATTGATCGTAATGCTCAAGCAGAAAGGTAAGGTAGGTTTGTTGATACATTTCAGATGAACAGACGGAGATATATGTGCTCATAACGCACCCCAATTAATTTTTGCAAATTTTCCTAAATAAATAATCATTCTGTACTAGAAATCCATTACAATGAAAAAGTGGATTAGGCAGGAAGACCTGTCCTGGGTCAAGAATACCCTATTTTTGTTATACGGTAAATACAACGAAGGGATCGTCAATAAACGGAAACGAGGTAGTCGAATTGATCAAAAGCGTTTTCCAGCGCTTGTTCGGCCGAGGGCAAGCGAATATAAAATCTGTAGTGCCCAGCGTTGTATTACTGACTGTCTTTTACACCGTAATCATGATGTCGTCGGTTATCGGCTCGGCTGCTGCAGACACGCTGTTTTTGAGCCATTATGACATGGCCAAGCTAAGCTACATGTATCTGTACATAACGGTTGCTGTCGTATTGGTCGGAATCTTTTTTCAAAAGGTCTCGGAGCGGGTCTCTCCGTATCACATGCTAGTCGGCTCCATTCTCGGTGTGGGAGGATTCGTGCTTTCGACCGGTCTGGTTCTTAAGACGGGCGTCACATGGATCTATCCAGTGATGTTTGTCGGATATGAAGCCAACACGGTACTGCTGACGATGGCCTTTTTCACCTTTATGGCTACCGTCCTGGACGCACGGAATGCAAAGCGTTACATCGGCACAGTAGCGGCTGGAGGCGTCGCTGGGACTATTATTGGGGGATTTGCCACGAGTTCGTTGGCGCCTTATTTCGGCACGGAATTATTGGTATACGTCTACGCTGCTCTCGTCGTTTTCGGCATCTGGTTTGTCAGAGGTTTGCAGAAAAAAGCTTCCCATGGAGGGAGCGAAACTTCAGATCACCGCCCCCAGGAAAAGCAAGCATCAGAACAATCTCCTCCCCACGGAAATCCATTCAAACAATTACCCATTCTCAAATACATTGCAATCATTATCGGTACAATTTCTGTAGCGATTACACTGACTGATTACCAGTTCAAGATGACGCTGGGTCAAAGCCTGTCAGAAGCGGAATTGGCAAGCTTTCTGGGCATGTTTTACAGTGTGACGGGTGTGATCGCCTTCGTCTTTCAAGTGTTTGTATCGACTCGCTTGCTCACGCGTTATGGCATTGTACCCGCCTTTCTCGTCATGCCCTTGTCCATGCTGTTTAGTTCGATTGCCTTCTTCCTTGCGCCTGTCCTGCTGACAGCAGTGGTACTGAAAGCCAGTTATCGCGCTTTTTCGGAGACCATACATCAATCCGTGCACGAATTGATGTATTTCCCGATCCCGGCCCATTTACGCGGAAAAGCCAAAGGGTTGGTCGGTGGCGTGATTGATTACGGAATGAGTGGTGTAGCAGCGCTGCTTCTGATCATCATGGCAGATAAAATCAGCCTGACTAGCTTCAGCCTCATCGCTGCCGGGATGCTGTTCATAGCCGTATTGGCCATCTTTCCTGCAAAAAGAGAGTATGTACAGATGCTGCTCGCCACTTTGAGGAAAAAACAGGGCAGTATGAGCGATTTGGACCTTTCCTTGCTTCAAGCACCCTTGTTGGCGAAGATCATGGAGGACTACAACAGGACGGACGCCGAGCGGCTTCATGCCTTCCGATTACTGGCGCAAATCCCGCAGTACAGCATGGATAGGCATCTGGCTGCCCTATTGGCAAATTCTCCTGAGACGCTGCAGCTCGAAGTTCTGGAATACATGGAAAGAGTGGGCAAGCCACAGTGGACGCCGTATCTGCAGCCGCTGCTTCAAACGGATAACAGCTTGCTTCTGGCAAAGGTTATCCAAACGCTCGCCGCATCTGCCGATAACAGGAATACAACATTATTTGCGTCCTTTTTGGAGCATTCGGCCGCAGAAGTCCGTATCGCAGCGATCTATGTACTGATCAAGCTTGGCGGCCCTGACGAGACGTTGTACGAATCATTGAAAAAACAGATGCAAAGCCCGGACAGGCAGATCAGGCGTCATGCAATCACAGTCGCAGGCAAACTGGCCGATCCGCGATTGCTGTCAGATGTCCTGGTTCAGCTCAGGGAATCAGGTTTGCACAGGGAAACGATGGCTGCCCTCGCCTTATTTCCCTTGGATGTACTGCTCCATCACCTGCAACAGGAGTGGGATAAGCCGCATGCGAATGAAGCGATTCGGCTGTACACTGCCAATATCCTGGTCCAACACCCCTCAGGCGAAGCGTATCGCTTTTTGCAGCAAGCATATCAGAAGGCATCGACTCGCATTCGTGCGAGTATCGTAGAAGCCATGTCCAAGCTCTATGATTATCGCGGCGAGGAGCAGGATTCTCTTTCTGCAATGATCGAAGCAGAAGCTAGACATGTACAGCATGGTCTGTACGCACTTCAGGCACTCCAGGTACGGTCTGCCCCTGAAATGGCGTTGCACAGCGATGCCCTGCTGCAGGATAAGAAAACGGCACTGGGCAATCTGTTCGCACTATTATCTCTTCTCTACGACAAAAGAATGATGGAGACGATTGCCTTTAATTTGGAGAGCGGAGATAGGCGGCAAAAGGGAAATGCCCTGGAGGCTATGGACAATTTGTTGCAAAAGCAGCACCGGGGGTCAATTATGCAGCTCATTCTCGCCAACTATGACAACCAACGTGTCATGGTGAAATCAGAGGAACAGGCATGGACCGAACTGTATGAAAAGGCAGATGACTGGCTGAAGATCTGCCTGCTCCATCTAAGCGGGCTTGATCCCGCCCCTACCCGAATGAACGGCATCAGGCCATTGACCAGTGAAGAGGAGGAACGAATCACACAAGTTGGATTCTTGAAGCAGGCGAGTTCTTTCTCAGAACTGCCAGGATACATACTGGCAAAGCTGGCGGCTGAACTCCAGAAAAAAGAAGTACAACCCAAAACGACCATCATTCAACAGGGAGAGATCGGAGACGCCCTGTACCTGATCTTGCATGGGGAGGTCCAAGTAGTCAGGGATGGCCGTAGGGTAGAGCGATTGGGAGAAGGGGAGCTGTTCGGGGAAATGTCGTTGTTTGACCACGTACGTCGAACAGCAACGGTCATCTCGGAGTCCACGGCAACTCTCGGCGTAATCGGAAAAGACGCGTTTTACGATTTGGTAAGCAGCAACCTGGAATTGGCGATTAGCTTTGCCAGCATGCTGAGCAAACGGATTCGCAGATTGAATGAAGAGAGTCATTCCTCGCAGGTGTATAATCGGGAGGATCTTCATACGGATCTGACGGGTGTTTCCCCGCTTGTGAGCAAGTCCGCGGAAGATAAGGAAGCGTCGTCCCTAACGGAGAAAATGATGATCCTGCTCAAGGTAGACATGTTCGCTTCCTTTTCCCACACGCAATTGGCAGCCTTGGCGGAGTTGACCGAGGAGGTAACGGTACAGGCGGGAGAAACGATTATGCGATACGGGGAACCAGGCGACGCCATGTACGGCATTATCTCAGGCCGTGTAAGCGTGGAACGGGATGGAAGGAAAATGGCAGAGCTCCATCAGGGCGATGTCATCGGGGAAATGGCCCTGCTGGAGCGGGCTCCGCGTTCTGCTAGCGTAACAGCGCTTGAGACCTCCATATTGGTGAAGATCCGCGATGAGGTGTTTTACGATTTTTGTTACGGGGATGAGACCGTCATCCGCAGCATGATTGAGTCACTGGCTTCGAGACTTCGATTGATGCAAGGACGAAATATGAGGAGAGGTGCAATCGGTTAGCGGTTGCCTGTAAAGGAGACAAGAAGGAAGTGAATGCATTAAGCCAGTTTGACGTATTGTTCCTTGCCCATTTGGTCGGGGATTATCTCTTGCAGACGGAATGGATGGCGAAGTACAAGGCAGAGCGGTGGCGCCCTCTGCTGGCGCACTGTTTTGTATATACATTGGCCGTCAGTGTGGCAGCGTATCTGTTTTTGCCGACAGGCCTATCCTGGTGGGCGATTGGATTCGTTTTTCTTACACATGTGATTCTGGACCGCCGGGGTGTGGTTCGGTTCTGGTATGAACGGGTCATGGGCGTCACGGATGACCGCAACAAATGGTTGATGATCATGGTGGATCAGACTTTCCATCTGATCATTCTGGCTGTTGCAGTCAGCCTGTAGGGAGGGAGAACGGCATCCTATGAATAAAAAAATTCGCAGCTACTTGGTGGTTGGCAACATCCTGATCCTCTTGATCTGTCTGGCTATCTTTGTCACAGGAGCCTTCCAGGTACTGAGTCGGGCCCTCTATGATTACAACCAGCAAACCTCCATGACACATGCTCCGCATGAAGACATTATCGTCGTTGAGATCGATCAGGAGTCCCTGGATCTGATCGGCACCTTCCCGTGGTCGCGGGACATTTACATACCATTGCTCGAACAGCTAGCGGGTGCCAAGGCAGTAGCTTTTGACATCACGTTTGCTACGAAAAGCGACGATCCTGCTGTGGATCAGGCATTTGCGGAGGAGCTGGCGAAGCATGACCAGGTCATCATCCCGTCCACCGTGGAGATGGAGAGCTTCTTTCGCAAGGAGACCCTGGTAAAAAAAGGGGAGCTGCTCAAGGGGCAGAAGTTGAACAGGCCGATCCCGGAGATTGCAGCGGCCTCAAAAACGGCACATATCAATGCTGCGATCGATGAGGACGGATTTATCCGGCGAACCTGGCTAATGCTGGATACGCCTGAAGGACCGATCCCATCGTTGGGATATAAAATTGCTGAGATGTACGGGGCGGATGTACAAGATTATCTGGCGGACCATCCGCAGGCCGAAATGAACATTAAGTTTAACAGTTCGACCAAGGATTTTATGAGCATCCCGTTCTATATGGTCATCAACGGGGAGGTCCCGGCAGAAACCTTTACAGACAGAATCGTCCTGATCGGGTTTGCGGCTGCCGGTGATGATGCCAAGCCGACGCCGGTAGACAATCATATGTACCTCGTCTACGCGCACGCCAATATCGTGGATCAATTATTGCGTCACGAGAAGATAACGGTCATTGGGGATCTGGTCATCCTGATCCTGATTCTGGTGGCCATGGCTATATCGGTGTTACTGACGTGGAGAACCAAGACAGTGACGAGCGTAGCCCTTCAATTTCTCCTTACAGCAATTTTGTTGGGCGCGCAGTGGCTTCTTTTTCAAAAGTTTTTGGTTTACCTCGATGTGGTCTACCCGCTCGCAGCGCTTTGGCTGGTCTATGTCGTCAATTTGGCAGTGAAGACTTTTTTCGAAATGAAGCAAAAGCAATTCATTACAAATCAGTTTGGCCGCTATCTGTCACCCGAACTGGTGAAGCAGATCGCAAAAAGCGACGTAGAGCTGCCGCTGGGGGGCGTAAACAAGGAGCTGACGATTCTGTTTTTGGATATTCGCGGCTTTACGCCACTATCCGAAAAGCTGCGGCCAGAGGAGATCGTCGATTTTCTCAACATGATGTTCGATATGATTACCAATCAGGTGTTGGCGAACAAGGGGACAATTGACAAGTTTATCGGTGACGCAGCCATGATTCTCTTCAATGCTCCCCTGGATGTGCCGCATCATGAATATCATGCGGTCAAGACTGCTTACGACATTCAGAATGGCATGAAGAGTGTGCAAGCGGACATCCTGCAAAAATACGGTGTCGAGGTTAGCATCGGGATCGGAATCAACACGGGTGAAGTGGTGGTTGGCAATATCGGTTCCTATTTGCGGGTTGATTATACAGCGATTGGCGATGCCGTCAACACAGCAGCTCGGATCGAGTCCAATTCGGCAGCCAATCAGATTCTTGTATCCGAAGAGACCTATTTGCGTACGAAGAATTTCTTCCGGTACCACGAAGTCGGTGAGAAGCAAATGAAAGGAAAGAGCGCATCCATCCGCTTGTACGAGGTCGAGGATTGGATTACGCGACCAGATGGCGAGGAAGCAAAAATAAAGGTGGGGGAGTGATTGAGCATGGAGAATCGAATAGGGCAACGTAAAGCCCTGACAAGATGGATGATTGCGCTCATCCTGGTCTGCCTGCTTTGGTCGGGGATGTCGGCTGTCTCGCATGCCGAGACAGCGCGTGTCGCCAAGGTGGAGCAGGTGACAGGCACGGTGATGATCAAGAAATCAGGAGGAACGAAGGAGTACAAAGCCTTTAAAAGCATGAGTTTGAACAAAGGCGATCAGATCTCGACAGGGGCTAAATCAAGCGTCGTGCTCTCGATCGTTGATCATCAGGACGAGATTACAGTGGGGGAGAATACGCAGATTACACTCGCGGAATTGCAGGAGACCATCGAGGGCAAGCAGACGAACGTTCAGGTCTCCTCTGGCTCCACATTTGTAAAAGTGAAATCCTTGACCAATCAGGCGGATGAATTTTCGGTGAAGACGCCTACAGCCATTATGGGAGTGCGGGGCACACAATTCTATGTAAATGTTGATCCGATTACCGGACGAAGCGGTGTTTTTGTGGCATCTGGCATCGTACAGGCAGGAAATATAGCTGATCAACTACCCGCCGTTGTGTACCCGATGATGCAAGGGGCATTTTACGGAAGTGATGCTACGCTTCCGTCTGAGTCAGGGGTATCCTTTATTCTGCCGGAAGATATGATTCAGGATTTGGCACCCGAGGTAATAGAAGCTTTGATCCGGAATAAGCAATCGATGGATCAGGAGCATGATCAATGGATCGAGGAGGTTCGCCAAAGCTTCGAGAGTGGCACTGCAGAAGGAGGCTTCCCGCAGTTGCATCTCGATCAGCAGATGGACCTAGAGCAATACGAAAAAAACATGCGGTCTTTGGTCAATTCGCTCATCCAGACAGCAGTTGACCGCAAAATCGTAAGTGAAAAAGATATTGCCCAATTGGTCGAACAAGTCAATCAGGAATTGGAGCGCAAAATCCGGCTTGGCGGTGTCATTGACCCGATCGAGTGGAATGAGAAGCAGCAGATCGAGCGCAATCGTTTGCAAGAGCTGGAAGAGCGACGCAGGCAAAAAGCGGAGGAGGCGCAGAGAAATCGCGAAGAACAAGTATCCAAAGACTTGCTGAATCGGATCAAGCAAGAGCAGGAGAGATTGGCCCGGGAAAATGAAGCTGCGCAAAGACAAGCCCGTGAAAAGCTGGATGAAAAAGCCCGAACAGGAACTCCTGCAGGCAACACCGAGGCAGCGAAACCGTCGACTGGTTCGGGAGGTTCGGGAGGATCAGGGGGTTCAGGCGGTTCAGGCGGTTCTCCGGGTAAAGACAAAGATCCAGAGAAGGACTTGACCGTTGCCCGTGTTGACAATCTGGAGGAGCAGGTCGAACTGGCAGCAGCTTACAAACTTCCGATCTATGTCACTGCTGAGATGAGCAATGGCACTCGGAAAAAAGTGTTTGTGGAATGGGATCAGAAGCAGATAGATACTCGTAAAACAGGTACGTACCAGATCGTAGGGAAGGTGAAGAACTACGACAAAGAGGTTGTTTTGACACTGCATGTAGTCGCGCCTTTTGGCAAACCTGTTCCTTTAACAAAAGGGCCGATTCAATTCGACAAGGGTTTCGTGCTTGATCTGGGTGCCAACAGCATCCCCGTCAATGCAACTGTGCGCATTAATGAGGTGAGTGTGCCCGGCGGTGAAATGACCCCGGCAGGGCTGGTGCTGCAGTTTGCCTTTGAGGGAATCGACATTACGCGCCCTGTGACGCTTTCCTATCCGGTTGTAACAGGACAGAAGACGGGCGATGTCGGCATCTTTTACAAGAAGCGGAATCAGTCATGGGAGTATATGAGCACTAATGTAAGCGGAGGAGTGGCTACGGCAAGCGTCGATCATTTTTCCACTTATGGGGTCTTTCATGCGCCACAGGCTTCTGCGGTAGTGGCAACACCGAGTGGTGGATTGGTGGATTCTGGTACCTTGGTAACGTTGGAGATTTCTACACCGGGAGCAGTCATTTACTATCGGCAAAACGGGGATTTCACTCGCTATGAATCAGGAGTGGTTGCAAGCGGGGGGAGCATCGGAGCCTATGCCGTGGCAGACAATATGCGCGACAGTGAAGTCAAAAGCTGGACATTTAACACAGTGTCCGCCAGTGTGGAAGACAGTCAGCACATCCAGCTCTCTTTTACAGGACCAATCCGGAGCGCTTCCGGCAATGAGGTGACGCTGGAGGATGGTCAGCGCTATCGGTTTGACATCCCGTCTGTGGATGGATCGCAGCAACTGGCGGTAGCAGACAGTACACTGTCAGGTGCTCATTCTGTCCTTGTCACCTTGGCGAGTGATACGTCCACGATGCTGCGAAATTCGTTTGTTGCGAAGTTTTATGACCCAACCGGCAGCTATGCGGCGCAGACCAATTCGTTCTTGCTGGGGATTGAACCACCACCTCCGCCGCCACCGCCACCACCAAAACCGGAGCCGGGGTTGAAAGACATTGAAATCTCTGTAGGTTTTGATGGTCCGGCTTATATTGATTGGGAGCCGATCGAAGGAGCAGCGCGTTACGAGGTTTGTGTGACGGGTGAGGAGTGTGTATGGTATGACAGCAGTGATGAGAGACGCTATGTGGTATATGAACTATGGGGAGGAAAGAAAACGGTAACCATCATTGCCTATGACGAGAAAGGCAAGGCAATTGCGAAGGGGGAAGCAACGATCGTAGAAGGCCGCGACGATGAGATGACGTTGTATGTCACTCTAGATGGCTCCGCTGCGAATATTAGCTGGGATCCGGTCGCTGGTGCCGTTGAATACGAAGTTTGTTTGGTAGAATGTGAGTTTCTGGGAGCAAACCAACTAGAGAAGGATTACGTTGACTTGAGCCCGGGAGATTACTGGGTGAGTGTCAGTGCCCTTGATAGCAATGGTGAAGAGCTGGCGTGGGGAGAAGATTATTTTATCATTGAGGGAGAGACAGATCCGTCAGACTTGGATGTGACCGCAAGTCAGGATGGTGCCGAGGTGTTTGTTCGTTGGAATCTGATTCCTGGGGCTGTGAGGTATGAGGTATGCCTGGATGGCGAATGCGGACCGCAGGATACAGAGGGAGAGCGGGTGTACACAGATTTACAAAGTGGAGTGCATCAGGTGGTCGTGAATGCCTATGATGATAGCGACGTAAGAATCGCGACGCAAGAAATTAGCTTCACTTATGAAGGGCGAGATCCCGAACCGCCAGAGTTAGATACGATTGAACTCCATGTAAGCAATATCACCGACAATTCATTTGATCTCACCTGGTCGTACGAATTGAGTAGTGGTGGTTACCGGGTTAGCGTGGATAACGGCAATCAGGAGAACTTTTTCTTTGTAGACTATCATGCAGACCTTGAGGTCCCGATTGCGAATTTGGACCCTGACACGGATTACAAAATAACGGTAATAGCAGTTACGGAGGAGCCAAGTGAACCAGTCGCAGTCGGAGAAACGACGGTGCGGACGCTAGGCAGTACATCATAAATATCAAGCAAAGGGGGGAAACGATACAGTGAACAACAATACGAACCGAACCAGAAAAAATACCATGTGGGCCGCACTGCTTTTGATGAGCCTGGTGGGGACAAATGCAGCATTGGCGGAGACAGTAGCACCGACAGCAGGTTCACCACAACTACAGGCACAGGCTACTCCAGTCGCCGGAAGCGGAGCCGTCGGAGAACTGAACGGCCCCGCCTCCTCCGCCTCCTTTCGCCAGCCTGAGGGACTGGCGGTACTTCCGGATGGCAGCGTCCTTGTCGCGGATTCGGGTAATCATCTGATCCGCAAAATCTCCACTGGTACCGTAAGCACGTACGCAGGCTTTACCGTATACCGCGACGCAAAAGGCTTTCCAGCAGGCATGTTGCTGGACGGCCCTCTGAACCAATCGATGTTTCATCAGCCTCAAGGCCTGGCTGTTGATCAGAACGGGACTTTGTACGTAGCGGATGCCGCAAACCATGCGATCCGTAAAATTACCCCGCAGGGAGTAGTCACCATCGCCGGTGACGGGGTGCAGGGCGATCGGAATGGCACGGGGAAAGAAGCGCGTTTTCATTCGCCGAGTGATGTGGCGGTAGCGGAGGATGGTACGCTCTACGTCGCTGACACCTTGAACCACGCCATTCGCAAAATTGCACCCGATGGAAGAGTAACTGCGCTGAATAGCTTGTCTGATCGTACGGTGGAGCTGGCCAACGGGTATCTCGAGAGTGCGGGAGACTTCCGCGACGGCAAGCTGAGTGAAGCAAAATTCAATGAACCTTCCGGCATCGTACTGGACGCCAAGGGCAATCTCTATGTAAGTGACACAGGTAACCAGCGGATTCGCTATATTGACCTGCAGAACGAGACGGTGACGACGGTGGCAGGGGGCGGAGAACCTTATACGAAGGACGCGCTTTACGCTGAGGGGGCCTATGCCGACGGGGAAGCCGCGGAAGCGAAGTTTCAATTTCCCAAGGGGCTTGCTGTAACCGCTGACGGGGGACTTTTGATCGCGGACAGCATGAATCACGCCATCCGTTATTTGCATCAAGGGAAGGTGACGACCTTGGGATCATCCTTTTCCATGCCGGTAGCTGTCAAGGTGGATGCCCAGGGGAAAATCTGGGTAGCGGATGCTTACGCACAGACAATCCAGCAAATAACTGCCCCCCAATCCGATCAATAGAAAAAGACAATGAAGAGAGGAACGATCCAGGCAGTCATGCTTGGGATCGTTCCTCTTTTCTTTTCACTGCTCATCCGGGATCGTGGGAACCAGATCTTTATGTTCAATCGGGCTAGACAGCACAATAAGGGTGGTCGAATCGCCATAAACACCGAGGCGATTGACGACTTGTTCCAGAGATCGCAACGATTCCGTTACGACCTTTACCAGATGGTTGTACTGACCACTGATACGATGACATTCCACCACTTCTGGCGTTTCCTTGCAAAATTGGACGAACTTGTCGCAATCCTTGCTGTGAAAAAGCAGATAGGCAGTCACATGCAAATTGATTTTTTCCGGGGAAACGACGGCGCGATACTCGGAGATGACACCCTTTTCCTCCAGTCGGCGTACTCTTTCCGTCACGGCCGGTTGAGAAAGCCCGACGATTTTGCCCAGTTCTGTCATCGAAAGCCTGCCCTGGTTTTGCAGAAGGAGTAGAATATGCTTATCGACTTTATCCACGCTCATACACCACCTTTGTTTTCAAGTTTTTTTATGAAATATAACTGGAAAACCAATTCATTTTAGCCTTTATTCCGGTGTTGTCTTATGTAAAACCTTGTAACCATCTTATAAAATTAAGATCAAATCATAAAGATAATTTTTCCAAAAAGCCGGAAGAAAGGGTGCGTGAGCGATGAGTCTGCTATTTACGCCGATGACGATAAAGGGAGTCGAACTGAAAAACAGGATTGTCATGTCACCGATGGGGACGTTGGCTGCTGAGGACGGCGGCAAGGTGTCGGAGTGGCATATGCTTCATTATGGAGCAAGAGCGATGGGACAGGTGGGGCTGATTATCCTGGAGGCGACAGCTGTACTGGAAGAAGGCAGGGATTATCCCAGCAATCTCGGACTTTGGTGCGATGAGCAAATTCCGCCGATGCGCCATTTGGTACGGATACTACATGAGAACGGCTCAAAAGCAGGAATTCAGCTCTGGCATGCAGGACGCAAAAGAGTGATGGAGGGGGAACCGCGCTCTTCCTCAGGATTGCCATATAAGGGCAGAGCTACGAAAGCGTTGACTCCAGAAGAAGTACGTGAAACGGTAGCGGCGTTTGGGCAGGCGGCGGTCCGGGCCGTAAAGGCTGGTTTTGATGTGTTGGAGATCCACGCTGCTCACGGTTATCTGATCAATGACTTTCTTTCTCCGATTACGAATACCAGGGAGGATCGGTACGGTGGATCAAGAGAGGGAAGGTATCAGTTTTTGCGGGAAATCATCGATGAGGTGCGGAGTGTCTGGAGCGGGCCTTTGTTTGTTCGGGTTTCCGCTAACGAGTACAGCGAGCAGGGAAATGACATCCAGGACTACGTACAATATGCCGCATGGATGAAACAGCAGGATGTAGACTTGGTCGTATGCAGCAGCGGAGGGCTCTTGCTGGAAAGTCCGAGGGTCTATCCGGGCTACCAAACTCCCTACGCGGAGACGATCCGACGTGAAGCTCATATGGCTACGGCAGCAGTGGGTTTGATCACACAGGGAATTCAGGCGGAGGAAATTTTGCAAAACGGTCGTGCCGATCTGGTAGCGATAGGCAGAGAATTGTTGCGAGATCCGTATTGGCCCCGTACGGCAGCAAAGCAATTGGGTGTGAAAATACAGGAACCGGCTCCGTATGAGGGCTTTTGGTTTGGTACGTAAACGCGAAGAAAGCCTTCCGCGTAGCGACGGAAGGCATTTTTGCATGTTTGGGACCAGGTTACGCGAGCTAGATGCGATAGCCTAGCTGCCGGGAAATCTCCTGCGAGGTTTCGCGAATTTTTCTGACCAGTTCATCCTGTACGCGCTCCATCGTGATCCGATTGCTTGGACCGGAGATGCTGAAGCTGGCGATGATTTTTCCTTGAAAATCAAAGATTGGCGCTGCGATACATCGGATGCCCTCTTCGTTTTCGATATTGTCCAGAGCGTACCCCTGATTTTTCACGACCGCGACTTCTTTGGCCAGTGCATCGGCAGACGTAATCGTCTTAGCTGTCCTGGCTACGAAATCAATCCCGGAAACCACTTTGCGGTAGGCCTCTTCGCTCATCCCGGAGAGCAAGACTTTCCCAACCCCTGTACAGTACATGGGAGCCCGGCTGCCAATCCTGGAGAACATGCGAATCGTCTGGTTGCTTTCGATTTTGTCGATATACATCACTTCACCATTGTCGTCGATGCACAAGTGGATCGTCTCATTCACATCGTGGCAGAGCTTCTCCAGAAATGGCTTGGCGATCTGAATGACATCTATGCTGTTTAGGATATTTCGCGATAAATAGATAAGCTGAAAGCCGAGCTTGTACTTCTCCGTCTCCTCATCCTTGACGACGTAATTCATGTGTACGAGTGTGGCCAAGAGGCGATGCGTCGTGCTTTTGGACAGTCCGACTTGTTCGGATAAACGGGTAATTTGGATGCCTTCTGGATAATCCGACAAGACATTTAAGAGTGTAAGTGCTCGTTCTAAAGATTGCACATTTGACATGAACGTTCTCCTTCTCAATGAATGCTTCGATCCCACACATGAATCCCCAATTGATTTTCCAAAATCACCCTTTTGAAATGCTGTTCCATTTTTATCATAGTGGAATGAACTGGCTTTGTAAACCGAGGAAAGCCGTACGGATCAGCCATTCGTCTGATAAATCGGGCAAGTGTAAAGAATTTGGGAATGATGTATTGAAATGTTCCGGCAGTTCGTTGTAATATATTTATGGAACGTTGTTCTACAATACGGAACCAAATATCATTCATACAAACAATGCTTGTTCACATGTGAACCCCACAGATTGATTTTCACCACAAAGAGGAGTTGATACCGAGTGAAAATTCTTTATGCTCACCATCCGGAGGACGTCAAAACGTACACAACCGAGAAGCTTCGCGAGGAATTTTTGATGGAAACCGTATTCGCAGCTGACGAGATCACTTTAACGTACAGTCACGTTGACCGGATCATATACGGCGGCGCCATGCCGGTAGAGAAAGCGCTGTCATTGGATGCTGGGAAAGAATTGGCGGCCAAGTATTTTCTGGAGCGCCGGGAGCTGGGCGTCATCAATATCGGCGGTGACGGCACGATCACTTGCGATGGAGAAGTGCATGAGATCCGCGAAAAGGAAGGTATCTACATCGGTCGCGGGACCAAGGAAGTAGTGTTTGCCTCGAAAGATCCGTCCCGTCCAGCGAAGTTTTACCTGAATTCTTGTCCGGCCCATACGAGCTATCCGACGGTGAAGATCGATCGGCAAAAAGCATTGGCTCGTCCGTTGGGGGACAATGCCACTATGAACAAACGGACGATCTATCAATTCATTCATCCTGATGTCTTGCAGTCTTGCCAGTTGAGCATGGGCATGACGGTTCTGGAGGAAGGCAGCGGTTGGAATACCATGCCATGCCACACGCATGAGCGACGGATGGAAGTCTATTTTTACTTCGATATGGCTGAAGACACGCGGGTCTTCCACATGATGGGCAAGCCCGATGAAACCCGTCACATCGTGATGAGCAATGAACAGGCGGTCCTGTCGCCAAGCTGGTCCATCCATGCCGGGATCGGGACTCGCAACTATACCTTCATCTGGGGCATGTGCGGAGAGAATCAAGACTTCGATGATATGGACCACGTAGCGATGAAGGATTTGCGATAGGTGGGTGAGACAGACATGTCTGTACAACAGGTAATCATTACGGACTGCGATCATGAAAATATAGAAAACGAGAGCAGAGTACTGAACGAGGCCACTGTTCCTTTTGTCCTCAAGCAATGCAAGACGGAGGATGATGTCATTCGCGAAGGACAAGGCGCTGCCGTTTTTTTGAACCAGTATGCGCCGATCACCGACCGGGTCATGAAAAGTCTCCCGGCACTGAAGCTGGTCGTACGCTACGGGGTAGGGGTCAACAACGTCGATCTGGAGGCAGCCACTCGCTACGGTATACAGATTTGCAACGTGCCAGATTACGGGACGAACGAGGTAGCCGACCATGCGTTGGCCCTTATGCTCTCCATGACACGCAAAATTTCACTGATGACGGACGAGGTTCGTAAAGGCAACTGGAATTATCAGACGAGCATCCCGATCTTCCGCCACAGCGAGCAGACCGTTGGTGTGATTGGCGTCGGCCGCATTGGAACCTCGTTTGCCAACAAGGTAAACGCGCTCGGCTGCAAAGTGATCGGCTATGATCCCCGAATCAGTGAGAAGTCGAATCGAAGCATCCCTTCGTACATGGAACTGGTCGAACTCGATGAACTGTTGTCGGTATCAGATGTAGTCTCGATCCACTGTCCACTCGACCATGCCCGCAATCTGATTGATGAGGCGGAGCTGCGTAAAATGAAGCCAACCTCGTACTTGATCAACGTATCACGCGGGGGCATCATCAACGAAACAGCTCTGGACAAGGCGCTTTCAGAAAAGTGGATCGCCGGGGCAGCTGTGGATGTGGCTGATGTCGAGCCGTTGCCGACTGATTCTCCCTTGCTTCGCCATCACAACTTCTTTTGCACTCCGCATATGGCTTGGTATTCCGAGCAGGCTGCACAGGAGTTGAAACGGAAAGTGGCCGAGGAAGCGGTTCGCTTTTTGCGTGGGGAAGCTGTCCACTATCCCGTGAATCAAATAAAAAAATAGATAAGGGGTTTTGAAACATGAAAAAATCATTCCGCTCCATAGCTGTATGTGTAACCGCTTTCCTTGCCTTTTCTGTGCTGTCGGCATGCGGCAGCGGCAACAGCAACAGCAGCAACGGCGGCACTGCTGCCAACTCTGGCTCTAGCAGTGCCCAAGTGCTGAAAGTAGCTTTCAACCAACCGGAAAATCACCCGCAATTTAAAGCGATGAAAGAGTTTGGAGAAAAGCTGAAAGAGCGAACCAATGGCAAATACGCCGTAGAGGTTTACCCGAATGAATTGCTCGGGGCCCAACGCGAAACGATCGAACTGGTCCAATCCGGCACAATTGCCATGTCCATTGTGGCGGGCAGTCTGATGGAAAACTTCAATCCTGACTTCGTGGTGTTCAATCTTCCGTATGTCTTTGACTCCAAGGATCACCAAATGTCCGTACTGAATAATCCGGAGGTTGTCGGTGACCTGTACAAGTCTACCGAGGACAAGGGGATGACGGTCCTGGGTGCATTCCATAGCGGAATCCGCAATGTGTACAACAAAACAAAGCCGATCGAGACACCGCAGGATCTCGCTGGACTGAAAATCCGCATCATTGAAAGCGATACCAACATCAAAATGATGGGGCTCATGGGTGGTACAGGTACGCCAATGGGTCAAGGGGAAGTGTACACCGCGATTCAATCCGGCGTTCTGGATGGCGGAGAGAACAACGAGTTGATCTATGCGAACCTCAAGCACGTCGAGATCGCGCCATACTATTCCTACACGCAGCATCTGATGATTCCAGACTACCTGATCATCAACACCAAATTGCTCAATAGCATGACAGAAGAAGAGCAGGCCATTTTCAAAGAAGAGTTTGCGAAAGCCATCGATAAAGAAGTAGAGCTGTGGGAAGCAGATGTAGCGACAGCCAAACAAACGGCAGAAGCGGCAGGAGCCAAGTTTAATCAGCCTGATATCAAGATTTTCCAAGACGCTGTAAAACCGTTGCTGGAAGAAAAACTGACCACAGACAACACCAAAGCTTTGTATGAAAAGGTGAGAAAAGCAGCCCAATAAGAGATGGAGTGTTTGGGATGGGAGCTTTGAAAAAGGGATTAGACAAAATTTTGGCTGCGTTTTGTATTGCACTGTTTGGCTTTCTCGTTCTGCTGGTAACTTGGCAAGTGGTAACCCGCTTCGTTTTCAATGATCCGAGCGTCATTTCCGAAGAATTGGCAAAATACTGTTTTGTTTGGCTGGTTTTGTTCGGGTCCGCCTATGTATTTGGGGAAAACGGGCATATGGCCATTGAATTTGTAAAAGACAAGTTCCCTGCCGGCATGAAGAAAGGGTCAGAAGTATTGATCCAGGTCGTGGTCATCATATTTGCGGCACTTGTTCTGTTGATCGGCGGGTTCAAAGCGACGAGCCTGGCCTGGACACAGCTGTCTGCTGCTTTGCAATTTCCGGTAGGGTATCTGTACGCAGCAATGCCGATTAGCGGGTGCTTCACGATCTTTTATTGCATTCACAATGTGTTTCAGGTTCTTACCCAGAACAAAGCGGGACAGCATCAGGTGCAGGAAGGGAGTTAAACAAATATGGACGTTGCTGTTCAGGCTGCGATGATTTTGTTTTTCGGAGTAACGATCCTGCTGGTAATCGGGGCTCCCATCAGTGTCAGTGTCGGGATTGCCTCGGTCCTGGCCATGTTCTCCATACTGGAAGCGGACAATGCCTTGCTTACCTCCGCCCAACGCATGTTCACGGGGATGAACTCGTTCGCTCTGCTGGCGATTCCCTTTTTCATACTCGCAGGAGTGATCATGAACAACGGGGGGATAGCCATCCGGCTGGTCAATTGCGCCAAGGTGCTTAGCGGCAGATTGCCGGGTTCCCTCGCCCACACGAATATCGTCGCCAACATGCTGTTTGGTTCCATCAGCGGTTCGGCTGTCGCAGCAGCGGCAGCCGTCGGCGGAACGATGACACCGTTGCAGGAAAAGGAAGGGTACAGAAGAGAGTTCAGTGCCGCGGTCAACATTGCCTCAGCCCCGACGGGAATGCTGATCCCGCCGAGCAATACCCTGATTGTGTATTCACTCGTCAGTGGAGGAACCTCCATAGCTGCCCTGTTTATGGGCGGATACATCCCGGGTATTTTATGGGGACTTGGCTGCATGATCGTCGCGTTTTTCCTCGCGAAGAAGTTTGGCTACAAGAGCGAGGGAGGAGTCACGCTCATGCAGGCGTTGCGCGTATTCTGGGACGCGATTCCCAGCCTGTTGCTGATCGTGATCGTCATCGGCGGGATCATCGGCGGGGTCTTCACCGCAACGGAAGGTTCAGCCATCGCCGTGGTGTACTCCCTGCTGCTGTCATTCTTCTACCGGACCATCAAGCTGAAGGATTTACCCCGTATTTTGCTGGAGTCGACCAAAACCACTGCGATTGTGATTTTTTTGATCGGTGTTTCTTCCATTATGTCGTGGGTGATGGCCTTCACCAACATTCCGAACATGATTGCCAGCGGCTTGCTCGGGCTCACTGACAACATGTTCATCATTCTACTGATTATGAATATCGTGCTGTTGATAGTGGGGACATTTATGGACCCGACACCGGCAGTGCTGATCTTTACCCCGATTTTTTGGCCAATTGCGCAAAGCTTTGGTATCGATCCGGTACACTTCGGAATCATGGTGGTGTTCAACCTGTCGATTGGCACCATTACACCTCCAGTCGGTCCCGTTCTGTTCGTGGGAACGAAAGTCGCCAATCTGCGGATTGAACATGTCATCCGGCCGCTGCTGCCCTTCTTTTTCGTGACGGCTGCTGTCCTGATGCTGATCACGTACATTCCGCAGCTGACGTTGTTTATTCCGAAGCTGCTGGGACTATAGGAGTCTCGGAAAACCATTCCAAGGAAGTGTTCAGATGAAAGCAATTGTCTTCGAAGCGCCGCAAACCGTTTCCTTGCGAGAAATCGAAATGCCGACAGTACCACAGGGATGGGCCTTGATCAAGATCTCCCATGTCGGTATCTGTGGAACGGATTTGAATATTTATGCTGGGAGCCACCCGAGGGCAAAAGCGCCTTTGGTAATGGGGCATGAATGTTCCGGAACCATCGTGTCCGGTCATCCGACATTACCCGAGGGGACGCCCGTCACAATCAACCCCTTGCTTACTTGCGGCACATGCATTCCGTGTACGACAGGACAAAGCCATGTGTGCGAATCATTGAAATTGGTCGGAATCGACTGTGACGGAGGCATGGCGGAGTATGTAGCTGCTCCGGTAGAACGCGTAGTTCCACTTCCGGAAGGACTGTCGTTTGCAATGGGGGCGCTGGTCGAGCCCGTGGCTGTCGCCATGCACGCGATGAGACAGGGAGGGTATTTACCGGGTGATCATGCAGTCGTATTTGGGGCGGGTACGATCGGACTGTGCGTCGCCTTGGCTCTGAGAAGTTCGGGGGCATCACAAGTGACGATTGTGGAGACCAATGAGCTGCGTCTGCAAAAAGCCAGAGAACTCGGTTTTTCTACGATTCATCCGCAGCAAGAAAATGTCCGGGAGATCATCCTCGCTCAGACGAAGGGGACAGGTACCGACTTTGTCTTTGACTGTGCGGGCCATCATTCGGTCTTGCCGCTGCTGACAGAGATCGTGAAGGTACGCGGCAACATTGTCATCGTCGCTGCTTATAAAAAGCCGGCAGAGGTTCATTTGCTGCAAGGCATGTTCAAGGAGCTGACGATGCGCTTTGTCCGCGTCTATACCGACAAGGATTTCGAATTGGCGGCACAGCTTCTGGTGCAGCAGCGTGATTTTGAAAAGATCATCACCCATATGCTGCCGCCGGAAGAGGCAAAGAAAGGCTTTGACCTGTTGACTAGTCATACCGATGCAGTCAAGGTCATGTATCAATTTTCATCAGACAGATAACGGAAAATGGAGGGATGCTAGATGCAATCCGTACTGGATTTGTTCTCACTTAAAGGCAAAACCGCACTGGTGACAGGGGCGCGCACAGGGATCGGGCAAGCCATCTCTGTCGGTTTGGCTGCTGCAGGCGCCCATGTCCTGCTGCTGGGTCACCGCGATAATCTGCATGAGACCAAGGCGAAGATCGAAGAAGTGGGCGGAACGTATGAGACCGTGCTGATCGATTTGAGCCAGGTAGACCAGATTCGCACTCAGGTCAAACCCCTGTTAGAAAAACACCAAATCGATATTCTGGTCAACAATGCAGGGATCGTCTATCGTGAGCCTGCTGTAGATTACAGCGAACAAGAGTGGATGCGTGTGGTCAACGTAAACCTGAATGCCGTGTTCATCCTCTCTCAGGAAATCGGACGTGGCATGGTCGAGCGCGGGGCAGGAAAAATCATCAACATCGCCTCTCTCTTGTCGTTCCAGGGCGGAATCTTCGTTCCAGCCTATACAGCGAGCAAGCACGGAGTGGCCGGATTGACCAAATCCCTGGCGAATGAATGGGCCGCAAAAGGCGTACAGGTAAACGCCATCGCACCTGGCTATATCGATACCAACAATACAGAAGCAATTCGCAATGACAGTAAGCGCAATCAGTCCATTCTGGAGCGAATTCCAGCTGGGCGCTGGGGATTGCCGGAAGATTTGACGGGAGCGGCCTTGTTCCTGGCTTCCAAAGCATCCGATTACGTCAATGGTCATGTGTTGGTAGTAGATGGCGGATGGATGAGCAGATAAGTCGGACACCAAGAAAGGAAGAGGAGCCTTGATGGATATCATCACAATCGGGGATGGCATGATTACCTTCGATCCCCAGACCAGGGGTCCGCTGCGGTTCGTCAATCAGTTTGAACGCAAAATTGGTGGCGCGGAGCTGAATGTGATATTGGGCTGCGCGAGATTGGGATTAAAAGCCGGTTGGATCAGCCGTCTGGGCAAAGACGAGTTCGGGCGGCACATCGTGAACACAGTACGCGGCGAGGGAATCGACATTTCCGAAGTCAAAATGATGGAGGGCTATGCTACTTCCGTCAATTTCAAAGAAGTAAAGGAATCGGGAGCGGGTCGTACGTTTTACTACCGGCAAAAATCCCCGACGGAGACGCTAACACCTGATCTGTTGCCCGAAGACTATATCGCAAATACCAAGATTCTGCATGTCACGGGTGTTTTTCCGGCAATTCAGGAGAACAACCGCGCTGTCATTCTGCGAGCCTTGCAACTGGCGCAGCGTCACGGAGTAAAAGTGTCATTCGATCCCAATATCCGTTTGCGCCTGTGGTCCAAGGAGGAAGCGCGCGAGACGATTCTTTCCTATCTGCCATACGTGGATTACTTGCTGGCTGGACGTGAAGAACTGGAGCTTCTGTTCGATACTGCCGAAGAGCAGGCATTGCTTCAATCTCTCCAATCGTATTCGTTCCAGCAAGTCGTAATGAAAGACGGGGATCGAGGATCGTACGCGTTGGTGAATGGAAAGTGGGTGCACTATCCGGGCTTCCCTGTTCAGAAAGTGGTGGACACGGTAGGAGCTGGAGATGGCTTCGACGCTGGATTTTTGTACGGTATGATCCATCAATGGCCAATAGATAGGACCCTGGAATTTGCCAACGCGATCGGAGCGATGGTGGTGCAGGTACACGGGGACAATGAAGGGCTGCCATACCTGGAGGAAGTTGAAGGATTTCTGGGCACGCGAGAAGTGATCGAGCGTTGAGCGGGCCAGAGAGGAGGAAGGGAATGGCGATCGAGAGGCTAAAGGAAGCTTCGCTTGTCCCTGTATTGCGTAAAATCCCTTACGACAAGAGCAAGAAAATCGTGCAGGCGCTTCTGGACGGCGGGATCGAAGCCGTCGAAATCACGATGGAAACAGAGCGGGCGGAAGCAATCATTCGTGAGTCAAACGATTGGTTCGGTGATCGGGCGCTGGTTGGCGCTGGAACAGTCTTGGATGTAGCGGATTGCCGACGTGCAATAGAGGCAGGCGCGCAATTTATTGTGGCCCCTGTACTGGACGAGTCGGTGGTACGATATGCAGCAGATCAGGGAGTTCCAGTGATTCCCGGGGTATTTACCCCAAGTGAAATGCTTCGCGCTGCAAACCTTGGAGCAGCGATGATCAAGCTGTTCCCGGCATCGGTACTGGGGCCCTCTTTCATCAAGGACGTCAAGGGTCCCTTATCTCACATTCCGATCATGTGTACCGGGGGCATCACACTCGATACAGCGAAGAGCTATCTGGACGCAGGAGCTCATGCTGTGGGTGCCGGAAGCGCCCTGCTGCGCAAGGATCTGATCGAAGCAGAGGATTGGACAGGGTTGACAGAAGAAGCGAAGCGCTGGATGACGGCCATCCGAGGTTAACGGGGGAAACGAATAGAGAAGAGAAGCAGGCCCTTCCTGTACGATGGGCCTGCTTTTTGTGCGGAAAACTCAAGGAGCGGGCGGGATTTCCACTCGCCATTGGAAGTTGTCGTAGGTCTTTTTTTGTGTCTGCATCAGGAGTGTCAATTGCGTAGGCAGCTGGTCAAGTTCCTTGATCAGAAGCGTCTCCTTTACATGGGCACCCGCACTGGAGCCTTCGATGGCCGAGCGCTGGTAGTCGATCGTGACCGGATAGGAGCGGCCTTTTTCATCTCGCAGGTACCATTTCGGCCAGCTGGTAGTTGTGCCTACGATATCAAGCTCCATTTTCCATACCTTTTCCCCCGTCCCTTCCATGGTCTCTAGCACAAGGGGAGAGAGGGTGTAGGTGTTATCCCCGATTTGCTGACGAAACGGCTGCTGGGTTAGTTTTTTCGGGTTAAAGGAGAGTGAGATGTCAGCGGGCTCGTTTACCGTGATCTCATCCAGCACCAAAAACAGCTTTCCCTTCTCTTCATACGGAGCGAACGAGCCGTACCATCCACGCTTTTCCGCATCGTTTTCCACTTCGTATTCTGACATGGATACAATTTTGGTTTGGTTGCCCGGATTTGGCACCATGTCCGCGTAGACCTGACCCTGCTCATCTTCAATATGATACGAAATGTGATGGGCGACCAGGCCGCGAAGAATATCCTCATCCAGATCCATTTGCAGACGTTCGCGAGCTTGTTTTTGGATACGTTCCTTCGCTTCAGCCGTCCAATTCGTTTCGATGTCCAGGCGAGTAGCGCTTGGGGCATATGTCACCTGTTTTACAGTCAGGTTAAGCCCCTGTTGTGTAGTAAAAGATTGATCGATCGGAATGATCTTGCTCGCCGCCATGTTTTTTTCAATATCGACAGGTATTTGCAAGCTCCATTGGACGGGTTTGGCCTCCTGGGCCCCGTACTGTTTGACGTCCATGTGAATGACGATATGATTGGGCGGGTTGCGAAGCGAAAAGGTCAGATCGGCATATTGCTCGGCGCGTTGGAAGCGAGCACCCTCGGCGATTTTTTCTCCTTTTCCATCAGTTATATAGAGTTGATTGGGCTCCGATGTCTCGAAGAACAAGTCAGATAATATTTTCCCTTGATCATCGACCAGCACATACGTGACGACCACCCGAGTCGGGTCTGCCAGAATGTCCTTGATCTTGAGCGTAATTCCCTGGTCCGTGACAGAAGCATTTACAGGTGTAGAAAACCATTGTTCAGTGGCCTTTTTCAGCCCCAGATCCTCTCCGAGACGGTTCAGGAATGAGGTTCCTATCAACAATGCGATCAAAAGAAAAGCTATGGTCACAGCTGTCCACTTTCGCCCGTTCTTCCTTTTCCGACGACGGCGCGAGCTTCTAGGCGGCAAAGGAGTCGAGGGTTCATGGGTTTTTATGGCCTCATCTTGGAGTCTGGCTACCCATTGCTGACAGGACGGGCATGCCTGCAAATGTGCCTCGACGATCAACTGCAGTTCACTGGAAAGCTTGTTGTCAACATAAGGAATGATGTATTTCTCAATGGATTGACACTTCACGGTATGCCCCTACTTTCTCGATATGATCTTCATCCATCTTCTTTCGCCTCCCTGAGAAGACAGCTTCATGACCCCGCACGTATTAGTGCATGGCACCAAAAATGGGCTCAACAAGTAGTACCCCATTTTGAATGAAAATGTTACCAAAAAGAAAGGGAATTCACAAAAATTTATTATTTTGGAAGGCATGCCCGGACAGTTTCTTATTCACAAATCGTTCTGTTTTCGTGTGATTCCAATCACAGTAGGGGCGCCCCCTCTTTTCTATACTGAATGCAAGGATTCAAGTTCAGGTACAAAAAGAGGAGGAAGGCCCCATGTTACGCCAAGAAACCATCCAAATCATTCAATCTACCGTTCCTGTGTTGGAAGTGCACGGTACCGATATTACAAAACGATTCTATCAAATGATGTTTGCGAATCATCCAGAGCTGTTGAATATCTTTAACCACGCAAATCAGAAGAAAGGACGCCAACAGACTGCATTGGCTAACGCCGTCTATGCCGCAGCCAAACATATCGACCAATTGGAAGCGATTCTCCCCGTTGTGAAGGAGATTGGCCATAAACACCGCAGCCTGGGGATCAAGCCCGAGCATTATCCGATCGTAGGGGAAAATCTCTTGGCAGCGATCAAGGACGTACTGGGAGAGGCTGCGACAGATGAGATTATTCAGGCGTGGGCCGAAGCGTACGGGGTGATCGCGGATGCCTTTATCAGTGTGGAGGCGGATTTATATGAGAAAGCGGAGCAGCAGGTGGGAGGTTGGGAAGGATTTCGCCCCTTCCGCGTAGAGGAAAAGGTCGCGGAAAGCGACGTCATCACCTCGTTCTATCTCGTTCCGCAAGACGGCAACAAGATTGCGAAGTTCGAACCAGGACAGTACGTGAGTGTAAGAATGGAGATCCCGGGCGAGAAGAATGTCCACATCCGCCAATACAGCTTGTCGGACGCTCCGGGCAAACCGTATTACCGGATTTCCGTGAAACGTGAGGACGGTCAGGCGAATCAGCCAGAGGGCAAGGTTTCGACTTATCTGCATAAGCAGGTAGGGGAAGGAGACGTACTTTGGCTGTCTGCTCCGGCAGGCGTGTTTACGCTGGATTTGAACGAAAGCCGTCCGATTGTGTTCTTGAGCGGTGGGGTTGGATTGACGCCGATGGTCAGCATGCTGCATACCCTCTTGGAGAAAAAGCCGAGCCATCAAGCAACGTTCATCCATTCTGCACATAACGGAAACGTGCATGCGATGAAAGAAAAAATAGAAGAGTTGGCACAGAAACACGAACAAGTCTCGGTATTTTGGGCGTATACAGAACCTACGGCGCAAGATCGGGAGCGGAAGGCCTACCATAAAGAGGGCTATATCGACCTTGCCTGGCTGAAAGAAGTGCTGGCGACGACCGACGCCAGATTCTATCTCTGTGGACCAGTACCGTTCATGAGTGCGATGAAAGGACTCCTGTTGCAATGCGGAGTAGCGGAGTCCGACATCCATTGGGAATTTTTCGGTCCTGCCGCTACTTTGTAGGCGGAGGGTTGCTCGCTGCAGCAGCCTGTGCCCGCAGCAGACGGTTGACCGTCTCGCGCCGCAGCCCGATCAATTGACCGATCTCGTCTTGCGTCAATACATCGGTCAACGTCGTTGGCGCGATATAGGCTTGAAACCAGCGCTCAAGCTTCTCCAGTTTTTTGGCGGGAGTCACCTCTGTCAACTGGTCGATTCGCTGCTGCATCATCCGCAGCTTGTCTTGAAGCTGCTTGGCGATGGAGAGGCATTTCTCCGGGTTTTGCTGCAATGTGGGATACCACTCGCTCTCGGGCAAAACATCGATCTCGCAGGTCACAAGCGCGACTGCTGTCCCGTAGTATGGATTCGGACTGATGAGAGAGTGATGGGGGATGATCTCATCAGGGACGATGATATTCACTAAGATGGTACTTCCATCTTCATGCACGCGAAGAATTTTCAGCAAACCGCTTTTGAGATGATAGAGAGGTCCTGATTCCCCCTGCCGAAAGAGTGTTTCACCTTTATGTAACCTCATAAATATGCCTCCAATGAAACAGCGAGGGATGCTTGCTCATCCTCTTCGCTGTTTTTTGTCATGCTGATTATAACAAGACGGGATAATGGAAGCGAATCTTCTCTAGTGTTCGGAAATAATGAGTAAAAACCGAACGTTCGACAATATTCTCCTTGTAAAATAAATAAAACACGAATAATTAAGTAAATCATATTGAAATCAATCGGTAATCGTGGTAGTTTAAGGTGTATTCATTCGTAGTTTACAGGATTGAAATAGAGAAAAGGGGAACGAGAGAAATGGAATGGAAAGATATTGTCGCGGCACTTAGCGTCGTGCTCAACGGCTTGCCGCAGGGGTTGCTCGCGCTGTCGCTCGGTTTTGCTTCTGTCCCCACTGCCTTGGCGTTTTTGGTAGGGGCGGCAGGTAATGCGATGACTGGATCGGTTGCAGTCGTTTCCTACCAAGCTGAGACGATTGCGGTGGCAGGGACGATGGGAAAAAGCATGCGGGACCGGATCTCGATGGTGTTTCTCGGGGGAGCGATCATGACCGTCATCGGTCTGTTTGGTCTTTTGGAGAAGATTGTAGATTTTATCGGACCTGTCATCACCAACGGTATGATGGCCGGGGTCGGGATCATGCTGGCAAAGGTATCCTGGGATATGGCTCGCAACAACATGTCCGTCGGAATCACTTCGATGGCGAGTGGTTTGCTTACGTACTTCATCACCAAAGACCTGGTGTACACGATTACGATTTCAGTGCTTCTCTCCAGCCTGGTCTCGAATATTCTCAAGCAGGATACCGCGATCAAGCCTTTGGAAAATGACCGTTTCAAGCTGCAAAAGCTGAGCTTCGCATCGCATATTTGGCGCGGTGCCATGGCAATGGTCTGCCTGAATATCGGCGCCAATATCGCGTTCGGACAAATCAACGGAAAAATTGCCAATACAGATGTCAACATTGATACCCTGACCATTATCAGCAGTGTGGCGGATATGGCATCCGCTTTGTTTGGCGGTGCCCCAGTAGAGGCGATCATTTCGGCTACTTCCGGTGCCCCGAATCCGGTAGCATCGGGTGTACTGATGATGATCCTGATGGCTGCGATTTTGATCGCAGGCTTGCTGCCCAAGATCGGCCGCTATATTCCTAGTGAGTCCATCGCAGGCTTCCTCTTTGTTCTGGGCGCGATCGTGACAGCTCCGGGCAATGCGATGGCTGCATTGACTGCCGAAGATCCGTCTTCTACTCTTGTTGGCGGTATGACGATGGTCGTCACAGCAATTTCTGATCCGTTCTTTGGGATGCTTGCTGGATTATTAATGAGAGCGTTGATTAGCGTGTTTGGCATGTAAGAGATATCGAGGAGGGAGTTTCGTGGAAAAGACATATACATTGGAAGTAGCAGGTGTCACAAGAACGCTGCCGATCATTCAGATTGCAGATGATCTGAGCATAGCCAGCTTTGTGATTTTGGGAGATACAGAGCTGGTGACGGCTGCAGCGCCGCTTTTGGCGGAAAAACTTCCAGAGGTGGATGTATTGATTACCGCCGAAGCCAAGGGAATTCCCTTGATTTTTGAAATCTCTCGGCTGCTCCAGATGAAAAAATACTATGTAGCTCGGAAAAGCACCAAACCGTATATGGAGTCACCTTTGATTAACGAGGTAGTTTCCATCACGACGCAGAAGACACAGATCCTTTGCCTGGATGGCGCAGATGCTGCCGAAATAAAAGGCAAGCGCGTAGCGATCATCGATGATGTAATCAGTACAGGCAAGTCCCTGTTGGCGATTGAAGAATTGGTCAACAAGGCTGGAGGGCATGTCGTAGCACGTGCAGCTATTCTCGCAGAGGGCAGTGCTGCCGAGCGCGATGATATCCTGTTTTTGCAGGAGCTGCCTTTGTTTCCACACACGAAATAAGAATAGCACGAGCCTACCAGGTGCTGACCAATTTTGAAGGTCGGCACCTTTTCTATGAAGAAAAGATTTGCCAGATAAATTTTCATTTTCACTGGTTCTCAAATCAATAAGAATGAACTAAAATGTATGATTATAAATGACTGACGATATAGACTCTTTCTTCTATTTCTGGTTGACAATTAACTAGTAAAATCATAAGATATTATATCGTTGCATAAACATACGTTATATTGAATAAATGCACAGGGAGATGTCAGCATGTATACCATCCCAGGCCCGGGCAAGTACGTAAGAGAAGCTGGTTTGTTGGAGGAAGTAGGTTCCTACATCAAGGAATTTGGCGATAGCGCCCTGTTTATTGGTGGGAAAACCGCTTTGTCAGTAGTAGAGACCAAGGTCAAGAACTCCTTGGACAACTATAAGATAGAAAACAATGGTTTTGTATGGTACGGGGGCGAGTGCTCTTGGTCGCAAGTAGAGCGATTGAGCCAGATCGTAGAAGAGAAAAAGCCCCAGGTGATCGTCGCAGTCGGCGGCGGCAAGGCGATTGACACGGTTAAAGCAGTTGCTTACGCGAAGAAGCTGCCTGTCCTGGCGATCCCTACCATTGCGGCGACCTGCGCGCCAGCAACACCGATCGCCATTATGTATGACGATGAAGGAACTTTTATTGAAATCAGCCATCGCTCCAAGGCGCCGAGCGTCGTACTCGTGGATTCCGATGTGATCGCGAAAGCCTCGCATCGTTTCCTGGTCGCGGGGATCGGGGATACCTTGGCGAAGTGGTTTGAATCCTCAGTATCTGTGAAAAAGAGTCAGCCTACTGCTTTGAACCGAAGCGCTGTGAAGCTGGCTAATGAGCTCTATCATCTATTGCTGGAAAAAGGTCCGTCTGCGATCGAGACAATCAAGCAGGGGAAAGTGGATCAATCCGTAAATGATGTCATCGACAGCATCATCCTGATTAGTGGAAGCGTCAGCGGTTACGGCGGGGATGACTGCCGGACGGCTGCAGCGCATGCGATTTACTCCGGATTGACGATTTTCCCGGAAGTGCATGATACCTACCACGGCGAGATTGTCGCTTTTGGCATTCTGTCCCAGCTGGTGCTGGAAGGCAAAAGCGAAGAGGAGATTCGCGAGCTGATAGCCTTCTACCAAAAAGTAGAGCTTCCATACACATTGGAAGATATGGCGATCAAAGACCTGACACCGGAAGACTGGAAGCGTCTGGGGGAAGTGACGGTCGAGATCGAGGATATGGCGAACATGCCGTTTGCGGTAACACCTGAGATGGTGGTCCATGCCGTACAGGGAGCCGACCAAATCGGAAGGAAGGTAAAACTGCAATGAAACTGGAGAACATGGTCCGCAAAGTATACCCGAACCTAATGCCGTATGTCTGCCAATTGGCTGACCTGCCGATCGAAGAGATGAAGCAGGCATTGGGAAAAGAACAGGTGTACAAGCTGAGCTTCAACGAAAACCCGCTCGGCCCTTCTCCCAAAGCGGTAAAGGCCATGCAAGAAGCCTTGCTCCAGTTGAATCTGTATCCCAGCTCCACAGGGGATGCGCTGCTGGCACGAATCGGGGAAAAAGAAGGCGTCGAGGCAAAGAACGTCATCTTGTCCAACGGCGCAGACGAAATGATCATCCTGGTAGCCCAAACCTTCCTGGAGCCTGAAGACGAAGTGATCATTCCCGAGGTGAGCTTTGTCCAGTATCTGGCATCCACGCATATGATGGGAGCAAAACCCGTTTTTTCTCCGATGAAGGAAGATTTGGGCGTGGATCTGGATGCGATCATCGAACGCATCACACCGGCTACCAAAACCGTGTTTTTATGCAATCCGAACAATCCGACAGGTACTGTGATTCCGGCGGACGAGCTGCGCGCCTTCCTGAAGCGCGTACCGGAGAATGTCCTTGTCGTCATTGACGAGGCGTATCACGAATATGCAGACGATCCGGAATACCTCTCTTCGGTAGAGTTCGTCAAAACGTATAAAAATGTATTTGTCATTCGCACCTTCTCCAAAATCTATTCCCTGGCGGCAGCGCGCATCGGCTACGGAATCGGACAGGAGGAGCTGATCGAGGCGATCCATCACGTTCGACCGCCCTTTAACGTGAACAGCATCGCGCAGGCGGGTGCGCTGGCAAGTCTGGACGACGAACAGCATGTGTCCGAGTCTAGACGAATCAACCAGTTTGGCAGAAAGCTGCTGGCTGAACTGTTTGACGAGTTGGGCATGAAGTACCTGAAAAGCGCGACCAACTTTGTCTGTGTCGATACAGGACGAGACAGCGGCTATATGTTTGATCAGTTGGCGAAGCACGGTGTCATTGTACGCAACCTCGCTGGCTACGGAATGACGACCTCATTGCGCGTTTCCATCGGTCAGCCCGAAGAAATGCAAGCCTTCGCTGCAGCTATGAGAGAAATACTTGCAAAAGAGCAGAAATAAGGGGGAAGTACCATGAAGAAGTTCAAATTTATCCTGTTGTCCGCACTATTGAGCGTGGGCTTGGTCGGATGTGGCAACAGCAATACCGGATCATCGGCTCCAAGCCAACCGGCACCCAACCAGGCAGCCCAGCCTGCTGAGACGGCTTCCAAAACACCGCTCAAGGTGACACTGCCAACCTGGACAGGCTATGGCCCATTGTTCCTGGCAAAAGAGAAAGGATTTTTTGAAAAGCACGGTTTGAACGTAGAATTGTCGACGATTGAAGGCTTGGCAGAGCGCAAGGCAGCGCTGGCGGGCGGACAGGTAGACGGCATGGCGACAGCACTGGACGTACAGGTCACGCTGGCTGCTTCCGGAGTGCCAATGCAAGTGGTATGGCTGCTGGATGACTCTTATGGCGGCGACGGCATCATTGCGAAGAACGAAATCAAGACACCTGCGGACCTGAAAGGCAAAAAAGTAGCGTTTGAACAGGGATCTACCAGTCACTTGCTTTTGCTGACTGCCCTCAAGCAAGCCAATTTGACAGATAAAGATGTAGAAATGGTGCAAATGTCTGCCGGAGACGCCGGGGCTGCTTTCGTAGCGGGTCAAGTCGATGCTGCGGTTACGTGGGAGCCATGGTTGTCCAAAGCTTCCCAGGCTGATGGTGGAGTGCTGGTGACGACGAAAGAACTGTCCGGAATCATTGTGGATACAGTTGGTTTCCGTAAAGACGTCATTGAAAAACGTCCTGACGATGTAAAAGCATTTGTCGCAGCGATGGCGGAAGCAATGGATTACTGGAAAGAAAACGCAGACGAGTCCAACGAAATCATGGCCAAAGGTCTGAAAATCGAATTGGCAGAGTTCACAGGCACGGTTCCAGGCTTGAAATTCCTGCACAAGGAAGAGAACAAGGAACTCTTTGGTACTGCTGACAAGCAAGGAAATATCTATCAATCCACTCAGAACGCAATCGACTTCTATCTCGAGCAAAAGCTGATTGATCAGGCTCCTAAAGTGGAAGATGTACTGAATCCAACGTTTGTTGCCGGACTGTAGAGGAGTGCCCCACTGGGCCTCCTTTTCTCATGCCGCCTGGGCAGATCGCCAGGACGGCGCGTATAGAACGGGAGAATATTATTTTTTGGAAAAATGAGGGATGACAGATGTGGAAGAATGTCTTTACCCCGAAGAAGGAGATCGCCAAACCTTTGTATTCCGGGGCGGGGATTGCTACGTTTCTCTTGCTGTTGCTCGTCTGGTCCGTGCTCACGTACGGGGGGTTTGTAAACGCGCTGTTCCTGCCAGCACCTGACAAGATCGTGACTACAGCCGTTTCCATGTTTCAAAGCGGTGAAATCCTTGGCGATATCGGAATAAGCTTCTCCCGTGTCCTCTCCGGATTTATACTGGCGGCTCTGATCGGAGTGCCGCTTGGCATACTGATGGGCTCGCTGCGGATTATGGAAGGGGCCTTTGAACCGATTATTGGCTTTATTCGCTATATGCCGGCTTCGGCCTTTATTCCGCTGTTTATCCTGTGGATCGGTTTGGGCGAAGGGGAGAAGATGGCTGTTATCTTCTTCGGAACCTTCTTTCAGCTGACGTTGATGGTGATGGATGTCACCAAGAATGTACAGAACGAATTGATCGAGGTTTCCTATACGTTGGGAGCGAAAAAGCTGCAGCTGTTTCGACGCGTGATCCTGCCGGCTTCGATGCCTGGGATCGTGGACACATTGCGCATTACGTTTGGCTGGGCGTGGACCTATCTCGTCGTAGCGGAGCTGGTCGGGGCATCCGAGGGGCTCGGTTACATGATTATGCAAGCTTCGCGCTTCCTCAAGCCCGACAAGATCATCGTGGGAATCCTGATTATCGGTCTCATGGGATTGATCATGGACATCATCTTCAAGATGATTTATCGTGCATCTTTCTCCTGGATGAGAAAGGAAGGGTCATAAGATGACAACGCCAAAACTAGTGATCGATAACGTAGGAAAAGTTTTCTCTACCAAAAGCGGCAATGTGACCGCTTTGGATCAAACCTCTTTTACCGTGCAGGAAGGCGAATTTGTCACGATTCTCGGACCTTCCGGCTGCGGGAAGTCTACGATTCTGCGCGTGGTTGCCGGACTGGAGGAGCCGACCACCGGACATGTCTATCTGGATGGGAAGGAAATCCATGGGCCTGGCCCGGACCGCGGCATGGTGTTTCAATCGTACACGCTATACCCCTGGTTGACCGTAAAGGACAATATCACCTTTGGTCTGGATTTGAAAGGTGTACCCAAAAAGCAGCAGGATGAGATTGCCCAGCACTATCTGGAGCTGATCGGTCTTTCAGGCTTTGACAAGCATTACCCGATCCAGTTGTCCGGCGGGATGAAGCAGCGTGTCGCGATCGCGCGTGCGCTTGCCAACGAGCCTGAGATTTTGCTTATGGATGAGCCTTTCGGGGCATTGGATGCACAGACGCGGGCGATCATGCAGGAGATTTTGCTGAAGGTGTGGGAGGAATCGAAAAAAACGATTCTGTTTATCACGCATGATGTCGAAGAGTCTATCTTCTTGGGTGATTCTATCTATGTCATGACGGCAAGGCCGGGACGCTTGAAGAAGAATATCAAGGTGCCGCTGCCTCGTCCCCGCGACTACCAGAACAAGAGCAGCGAGGAGTTTTTGGCGCTAAAGCTCGAGTTGCTGGAGTTGATTCGGGAAGAGAGTTTGAAGGCGGTTAAGCCATAGTTTTCGCAATCATGATCAGTGACGCGGGAGTTCGTTGTATCCGCGTCCTTTTTTCCCTCAATCAGCCATGGTTGGAATTATTGATAAGCAAAGGATTTTTAGCAATTCTATCGAAAGGTACATGATAATTTGTTATGATAGGTAAATATGATTAAGGCGTGTAAAAGGCGTCTAGGAGGTAGAGAGAATTGAAAAAGGCAGTAAAATTTGCTTTGAGTTCCTTCCTCGTTCTCTCTCTGGCACTTGCAGGCTGTGGCAAGTCAGAGGGCGGAAGCACGACGGAACAACCGAAAACAGAACAGGGACAAGCTCCAGAAGCCGTATCTTTGGAGATCGGGATGCTGAAGCTGACAAGCTCTGCTCCATTGTTTATTGGAATAGAAAAAGGATTTTTCCAAGAAGAGGGCATCGATGCCAAAGCCAAATGGTTTGATGCGGCACAGCCAATCGCCGTCGCCACTGCTGCAGGCAGCGTAGATGTCGGAGCGACTGGTATTACTGCCAGCTTGTACAACATGGTTGCAGGCGGACAGAAGCTTGTAATCGTAGCAGATAAAGGACGGGAGCAGGCAGGCTATTCTTCCTCGGCTTTGTTGTACCCAAGTGATTCACCCCTTAAAAGCATTGAAGAGCTAAAGGGGAAAAAGCTGGGAATTACGCAAACAGGCTCTACCTACCACTATATGGCGGGCAAACTGCTGGAGAAGCATGGTCTGACCCTGAAGGATATCGAGCTGGTTCCGCTCAACAGCATCAAAGGCTTGATGGAAGCACTGAAAAGCAAACAGGTTGATGCTGTCCTGTTGAACGAGCCAAACATTTCGACAGTTGTGGAAGAAGGCTACGGAAAAGTGATTGCCCAAGTCGGAGACGAAATGGAATATCAAACTTCCGGAATTTTCTTCTCGCCCAAATTTGCAGACAACAAGGATGCAGCAGAGCGTTTCCTCAAAGCGTATGCGAAGTCCACTCGATACTACTACGATGCCGTGCTGAATAAAGTGGATGGCAAAATCGTCCCTGGCGAGAACTACGATGAAGTGGTAAATATTATCGCGAAGTATACCGACCAGGAGCCGGACATGATCAAAAAAGGAATGCCATACATGGACCGTGATGGCAAACTGCTGGAGTCTGACATTAAAACACAGGTCGAATGGTATGCAAAAGAAAAATTGATCGATAAAGAAATTGATCCTAGCGAGATTGTGAATACACAGCTTCTGGAAGACGCCGTGCAAAAGTTAGGGAAGTGAACCTATGAGAATCGTCATTGAGAATGTAGACAAGACGTTTGTGGACGCGAAAAAAAGAGAAGTGACGGCATTGCAAAACATCAATTTTGCTATCGAGCAGCAAGAGTTTGTCGTCTTGGTGGGGCCCAGCGGATGCGGGAAATCTACCCTTTTGAACATCGTCGGCGGTCTGATGTCACCGAGCAACGGCTCTGTCTATTTCGAGGGGACGGATAGCAAAAAACCAAATCTGGGAATCGTTTTTCAGGAGATCGCTTTATTCCCCTGGAGGACGGTGTACGAGAACGTGATTTACGGGCTGGAGGAGAGCGGTGCCAGCA
>DASQMM010000493.1:0-8153 GCA_035645495.1 Brevibacillus sp.
AGTGTATGTTTTGCGGGCTATCCCTATTCCCCGTCATGTCTCGGGTTCTTTCTAGAGTACCGTCCCCGCGATCCGCTGCTTAGTCGATGTAGAAAGCAGGCTGGCTTTCTCAATCAACTCCCGAAACGAATAGGTAAAAAAGTTCGCATCGGAATAGCCATTCACATGACCGACAGCTGCCGATACCTGCATGTGACGAATCCCGATCGGTGTTTCCATCTGGTCGATATAGGACTGGATTTGATCGTCATCTGCCGTAGAAATGACGACAAACTCGTCGCCAGCGTATCTGCTCACATGGTCGTATCTTTCGTCCATCATGGCGGCAAGTAAGGAGGAATATTCGCGAATGACATCATCGCCAAATGGATGACCGTATCGTTTGTTGATTTGCCCGAAATTGTTCAGATCAATAAATAGCAGGTGGAACGGTTTCTTTTCATATAATAAGCGCTCGCCAATCGTTTGGATGTAGGGAGCGCGGAATAATCCCGTTAACGGATCTCGATATTCAGCTAATTTAATCTTGATCGTCTCTCTTGTTAACCAGCCTTCCAATTTGTCCTCTGCCATAATCAGAGCCTGTTCAACCCCGTGTTCCTCCATCATTCGGCCTGCATCCCATACCGTCAGATCCGAGGATATACAAATAGGCCCCGGACTCATGGCATCCGCGACTATGCGATTGGGATGGGAAGCACAAATATCCCTGGGGGTCAGCATTCCGATCACTTCGCCGTGGTCCATTACGAGTAGCGAGTTTACCCGATGTTCGCTCATTCGCTCCGCAGCATGGGCGACACTCTTATCCGACGTGATTGTATGGAGCACAGTCACCATCATATCGGAGACCTTCATGACAACTCCACCTCTCGCTGAATGGTCACCGCAATTTTCAACTCGGATCGCAAAACCATAGAATCGCTGATCATTCGCTCCGCTTCTTCCATGATGATGCCCATCAACAATTTCTCATCCAGCATTTGCAAGAGCGAATTACGTAGCAAAACAGCCTCGATTTTGGGATGATCCATTCTAATCAAAGTGAATTGTTCCGGCGACAGGGCCTCTGCCATTCTCCTTACCGCCTCCGGCCCGATAGGAGCCTTTTTCCCGACTATCAGCAAGTCCTGCATAGGAGGCACTTCAAATTCCGATATTTTAAGGGAAAGGGTAGCTTTCCTCGAGTAAACGTTTTTATCATTCATATCCATCCGATCCTCCAACATCGTCACTACGCTTCTTCGTACTACTGTCCGTCATCAGGCTCTCTCAACAAAACTTCCTCACTCACACACATTCCCAGTCATTTCATGGGAACCGGATTAAAAAACACCTCGCCTGCATCAATTCATGAGCGAGAAGAGGCAGAGCCAGGCAATATTTAGTTTGTAAGGAGCCATTTCATAATGCAATAGGACTAAAATTCAGTAACATTTTCAAAAAGTAAGCCTCATTAACTAATCGAAATTCGACATTTTATGTCTTTGTTCCTACTTGATTCGCCAAATTTTTGCAATATCCTTTTGAATAAGCACTTTTTTCCTGTAAAAACCAAATATTTTAAAATTTATAGGAAAACACCTTAGTCTTGTGTGGTTGTTGCAAATGGAGAGCAATTTGGTTATAGTAGACATTACAGATCTACAATAGGAACAGTCGATTGGAAAGGAGGTAGTGAACATTCAGTTCTCAAAAAGTACCGATTACGCCCTTCACGCCTTACTTCATCTAGCTCACTCAAAGCATCACCACAACATCGGAATCAAGGAACTATCCGCTGCGCTTGGCGTCTCTGAAAGCTACTTGTCGAAAATCATGTCCAAGCTGCGGCAAGATGGTATCGTACGTGCTGTGCCCGGAGTAAACGGAGGGTACGAGCTGGCACGGCCGGCCGAGCAGATTACATTTCTTGAGGTTATCCAAGTGATTGAAGGCAGGCAACAACTGTTTGAATGCTCAAATTTGAGTTCGCAGCAACATCGCTTGTTGGCTGAAGAGGGTGCTGCAGAACCTCAGAGAAAAAGTGAATGCTTGGTGAAAAGGGTCATGGACGGCGCCGAACAACATCTGTATCAATACCTCCGAGAGCATACGATCCAGTCTGTGCTAGACGAGGTGTTCAAGCAAAGCAACCACACTGTAAACAAGAAGTGAACCACTTCTTGCACTTTAATTATAGATATTATAGATCTATGGAGGTAAAAATGAAAAAACAACTCGATGTAGTGATTATTGGCGGAGGACCGGCCGGATTGAATGCGGCACTAGTGCTTGGGCGGGCGAGAAAAAACGTCGCGGTGATTGATGAAGGCAGTCCCCGAAACGCAGTGACTCGTAATACCCATGGGTTTCTTACCCGCGACGGAGTAAGTCCTAGTGAATTTCGGCGAATTGCGCAGGAAGAGATTAGCGCCTACCCCTCTGTGTCTTTCGTGGCAGATACAGCGGTGTCGATTACAGGCACGGATGGCCAGTTTCTCATTACTACTGCGCAAGGAAAAACCTTTGCCAGCAAGAAACTGCTGTTCACCGTTGGAATGAAAGATCAACCGCTCGATGTTCCTGGGCTGGCGGAGGTCTATGGGAAAAGCGCCTTCGTCTGCCCGTATTGTGATGGCTGGGAATTACGGGACAAACCGCTTGTCGTCATTTCCAAGGGCGCTGGGGTCATGCATTTCGCTCCATTACTATCCGGATGGACGAATCGTTTTACCATCTGCACGAACGGCCCCGTTGAGCTGACTGAAGAGCAACGTGAGGAACTTCGCATGCATCGCGTCCCCGTATTTGATACGCCGATCCGTTCTATCGACTCAATCGACGGTATAGTGCAGCAAGTTGTTCTCGCGGACGGAACGATAATACCATGTGAGGGGATCTTTTTTAGTCCGGAGCTGGTTATTGGATCGGACTTGCCGCAATCCATCGGATGCCACATCACGGAAACAGGAACGGTTGTCGTTGATGACTTTGGGAAAACGAATGTCCCAGGGGTCTACAGCGCCGGGGATGCGGCATCGCGAATGCATCAAGCCATTGCGGCAGCCGCCAAGGGCGCATTTGCAGCTGCGGCCATAAACAATGAACTAAATATGGAGGCTTGGAAAAGAAACGGATGAGGATTTTACCCGCAAGTTTTACAGGTGATTGACGGGTTTTTTATGCTGCTATTTAGCCTCTTGCTTCGAACCCCTGCACCCCTTACGAACACAATCCCCTTATGAAAACCTCTGATGAAACCGCCACACCAGCCATAGAAACATGCTGTACCCGAAAAAGGAGTAGACATGCCGCCACTCACTGCTGTGGACAAACCAACCCAAGCTTTCCGAAACTTGTTCGGCGTAAGCGGCAAGGATTCCAAACAGCAGGATGGCAAGCCACCTCTGCCATGTTTGCAACCGATTCAAAAAGGCGAGACAGATCGCGGTGATAAACGGTAGGACAAGCAGTGTGAAGAAGATATGAATGTCAAAAATACCGGGGAAAAGCCGTACTGGAAACGAGTACAGCTGCTTTTTTACCAGAATGAGATCCAGATAGGTTCCTAACCAGGATGCGAAAATCATTGACGGCAGATATGTTTTCCGTCTAGTTTTGCCGGATTGCGGTTTGTGCCATGACCGCAAGTTCGATTTTTTCCAGGGTTTTACAGTAATCATCCATGATCTCCCCATCTATGTTTTCTTCAGCATGAAGGAAGTACGTGACGGCTTTCCAATCCTCACACCAATCCCCGGCTTCTGCCTCAGGATGATCCACATCCTTCCATGCGTGCTGCAGGGTTGGGCTGAAAAGGCGGCTTGTTCCCGGTTTCAACCTCCCGTTCACCGTTCGCTTTTTGTATAAGACACCGGGCGTGGTTTCCTTTACGTCGTTGAACAAATGCGGCCAGTAATCTTTGCGGGAGCCAGTATGCGGATGCTCCGCCGCCCAAGCCACTGCTCCTTGCAGGATGTCAGCTCGATCAAAAAGCAATGCGTATAACTGCTTTCCTAATCGGATGCGTTCATTAAGCGAGGCAAAATGCTGAAGCGTTTGCCCGACCAAATATGGCTCACTGCTCCCCTCCCGATAACAAGGAAAGACAATCTGATTTAAACGCAATACGTCCTGCAGTTTGAATTCAAGCGTTTGCAGAACCGTTTTTTGATAATACGAATTTTTGATGATCCTCTTTTCCAAATAGTTTTGCTCGTTGATAATGAGTCCCATTGCCAAAAGATCGCGGTCGCCAGTCAACCAGAAGTGATTCCAGATGACCTCCATAAAGACGGATACATGAAAGAAAGGCAGTAGATGAAACAGGTTCATCTCCCTTTTCAGACTTTCCTCATACAGCAAAAATTGCGGGTAGACGTCTTGAAAAATCAGCCAATTGCCGCGTTCCAAAAACTGAAAAAAATCGTTCTGTTCCGCGGTGGAAAGCAGCCTGGAGAGAAGCTCTCCTTTTAGATCGGTCATATTCCAGCCGCCGTTTCTCGACACCATGTGACCCAAAAAGGCCCAGTGGATCTCGGATTGGCTTCGATAATACTCGTAATACGCCATGGTTCGCGTCACATTGTTTTTGTTGCGTTGCCGCGTGCATTCCTTGATTCGATGAATCAGTTGTTGCTCACTTTGTGGCAACTCTGATTGATCTACAACCCGTTTCGCTCGAAGTTTTACTTTTTTGTTTAATTCTCTGCCAATCTTGAACTGCACACCCAATTGTTTGAGCGGGATACCCATGCTACCCTCTCCAATCCAGAACCGTTTGTGCACACATGCATAACGTGGATATAGGCAGATATCCTGGGATGAAGAAAGGTATGGCGAAACATGAGAGAAAGAGTGGAATCGGAAATAAACCGGATCGTTCATCGATTGCAGGGCAGCCAATCGCCAGACGGAGCTTGGCGTTTTTGTCTGGAAAGCGGGCCGCTGACCGATGCGTATATGATCATCCTATTGCGCAGCTTGCGTATAGATGACGAGGAGTTTATCAGCGGTTTGGCGAAACGAATCGCCTCGCTTCAGGTGGAGAACGGAATGTGGAAGCTGTTTCACGATGAAGAAGAAGGGAATCTTTCCGCGACCGTCGAAGCGTACTACGCCCTCCTCTACGCAGGCCATAGCCGGAAAGAAGAAGCACACATGTTAGCGGCCAGACAGCAGATCTTGGCCAAAGGCGGGCTCTCGCGAACAAGCATGCTGACCAAGCTCATGCTATCCCTGTCAGGCCAAATTCCATGGGATGCGCATGTTCCCATTCCCATTGAAGGAATGCTCCTTCCGCACTGGGCCCCTATCCATTTCTTCGATTTTGTCGGGTACGCGCGAGTACATATTGCTCCCATCCTGATCTTGACAGACCGCAAGTTGGTCATCCAGACGTGGAGAACTCCCGACATCTCTGAGCTGCGAATCTCCAGTACGGCTGATCACCACTCGTTCGCAGCGCGTTACCTCCAAAAACGAATCGAAGATGTCATCAAGTCCCTACCCTATACGGCGCAGATCCACCAGGCGGCGCTGAATCAAGCAAAACATTTCATGCTGAAACGGCTCGAAGCGGATGGTACCTTATACAGCTACCTTACTTCCACCGTACTCATGATCTTCGCTTTGCTGGCACTTGGCTATCCCAAAAGTCATCCCGTTATCACCCGCGCTGTTGCTGGCCTAAAAACGATGGCTTGTCACAGAAACGGACAGATTCATATGCAGGATGCCACATCAACGGTTTGGGATACTGCCTTGCTGACCCATGCTCTCCAAGTATCCGGAGTCTCTGTATCCCATCCGATGGTACAAAAAGCAGGCAGATACTTGCTGTCCCGGCAACAAGACAAATATGGCGATTGGGTGCTGCATAACCATGCTGCGCTTCCAGGAGGGTGGGGATTTTCCGATAGCAACACAATCAACCCTGACATTGATGACACAACAGCCGCTTTGCGGGCGATCAGCCAGATGCAAAAAACCGATCTGGTCTACCAGAGAGCGTGGAAACGGGGCCTGAACTGGCTGCTGTCCATGCAAAATTACGACGGGGGATGGCCCGCTTTTGAAAAAAACACCAACAAACAAATCTTGTCGTGGCTTCCGATCGAAGGGGCAGACGCAGTCAGCACGGACCCGTCCACAACCGATCTGACAGGCAGGACCTTGGAGTTTCTGGGAAACCATGCTGGATTGAATGTGCGTAACCCGAGCATCCAAAAAGCGGTGAGTTGGCTCTTACGAAATCAAGAAGAAAATGGCTCCTGGTATGGCCGTTGGGGGATTTGCTATATATACGGGACTTGGTCGGCGGTTACCGGGCTGATCGCGGTTGGTGTACCAGCGGAACATCCCGCGATACAAAAAGCGGTACAGTGGTTATTGCGCATCCAAAATCAAGACGGGGGATGGGGAGAATCCTGTAACAGCGATATTGTCAAATCCTATGTTCCTTTAGGGGCAAGTACGCATTCGCAAACTGCCTGGGCAGTCGATACCCTCATCGCCGCTTCTTCAACACCGACATCGCCGCTGATGCGTGGTATACAATTTTTACTGGGGAATGGCGCGGAATCGGACTGGACTATTTCGTATCCGACAGGTGCGGCGCTGCCCGGCGACTTTTACTTCCATTACCACAGTTACCGATACATTTGGCCCTTGCTTGCTCTTGGACATTTTCACAAGAAGTTTGGGTGAGCTTGCGCACTTTACCATTTTGAGAAATGAGCTCAGGGCATCTGGATAGTCTCATTCTTAAAACGAGGATTTGGCGGTAATTCCTTTCCCTGCTGGAGACTACTTATCTGCCACCTTCCGCCCCCACTACCAGGGTGGGCCAAAGCGGCAGACAAATCTGGAGATTTCAGTCGCTAAAGCGAGGTGTGACCAGCCTTTCTTTTACATATTGTAGCCCTTGGGACGAAAGTGACTGCGCTCAATTTCATTTTTACCTGATTGCGATTCGGTAGGTCTATAGATCCCAACATGCGAAAAGCTGAGGTTAACCTCGAAAAGTCTCGATGAGCAGATTTAGCATACGCCGACTTGGCGATCCAGTGCCCGATAACGGATGGCTTCTGCTACATGGGATGAACCAATTTTCTCCGCCCCCGCCAGGTCCGCAATCGTTCTGGCCAGCTTGACGATCCGATCATAGGCGCGCGCACTTAGCCCCAAGGTTTCGAACGCCATTTGCAGCAGCTCCTGCCCTTCTTTGTCCAGCATGCAATAACGGCGCAATTCTTCTCCACTCATCGCGCTGTTGAATGGCGATGTGGCGCGATGGCCAAACCTCTTGCTCTGAATTGTTCTTGCGACTTCCACTCTGTCGCGTATCACGGCGGAGGATTCTGCCACGCTGCGTTGATTTAACAGATGAACAGGTACCCTCGGCACCTCCAGATGTAAATCGATTCGATCCAGGAGCGGGCCAGACAGCTTGGCCCGGTAGCGCTGAATCTGCAGGGGCGTGCAATAGCATTCCCGCTGGTCCCTGGACCCGAAGTAACCACACGGACACGGATTGCACGAGCCAATCAGCAGAAAACGCGCAGGAAAGGTAAATACCTGCTTGGAGCGCCCAATCGTCACAATTCCTGCTTCTAACGGCTGGCGCAGAACCTCCAATACATGGCGGGAAAATTCGGGCATTTCGTCCAGAAAGAGGATGCCTCCATGGGACAGACTGCACTCTCCTGGCCGCGGTACCTGCGTACCCCCTCCTATCAGCGCTGTAGCCGTGATCGTATGATGCGGAGAGCGAAAAGGTCGCTCACGAACTAGACCGCTGGTACGTGTCAAATGCCCGGCGATACTGTAGATTTTCGTTACTTCATAGGATTCTTCCATTGTCATCTGCGGCATGATTCCAGGAAGGCAATTGGCAAGGAGTGTCTTCCCAGACCCAGGTGGGCCTACTAAGACCACATTGTGGAATCCGGCCGCCGCAATCTCCAGTCCCCGCTTGACGAGGTCCTGTCCGTAAACGTTGCTGAAATCTGGGTATTCTGTGCTCCTGTGCAGACTGATGGTCTTCATTCCCGTGGCTTCGGTTCCTCGAGATACAAGCTGCTCCTGCGTCCAATACTTTGCTGCATCCTGCAAATGTGCGGCTGGCAGCACCACAATGTCGACCAGACGGGCTTCCGCCTCGTTTTGTT
>DASQMM010000494.1:0-3502 GCA_035645495.1 Brevibacillus sp.
AGCGGATGGTCTACTTCAGCGCTGAGGTGGAAGGGCCGCGGATCGAGGAGGCGCGTGCGGAATGGCAGATCTATGTCGATCTTGCAGCGCGCGTCTACCCGCAGAAAAAACATCTGATGTATTTTGACAATGTGCAACAGATTCGTGACGAAATTGCCAAGGCAAATCCCAACTACGACGGCATCCAGCACTTGAAGAAGCGGGGCGATGTCTTCCAATGGGGAGGAGCCTGGCTGTGTGAAGGCGGGATCTGCCCGACAGCGGACGGCCGCGCCAATCTGCTGGCGATCGAAGTCCCGGACCTGAAAAAGCCGCAGGGACATTTCTATGTGACGACGCGTCGCGGCAAGCAGTTCAACTCGATGGTATATGGCAAGACAGACCCGTTCAACAATGCAGACCGCTACGATGTGCTGATCCACCCGGATGATGCGCGCGAGCTGCGCATTGCGGATGGGGAAGATGTGGTCGTCTACAACGCCCATGGAACCTTCCAGGGGCGGGCCAAATACGAATCGACCAAGCGCGGGAATATCCAGGTGTACTGGCCGGAGGGCAACGTGCTGATCCCCAAAGGCGTGTACGAGAAGTACGCCGGAATCCCGGAATATAATACAGCGGTAAAAATAGATAGGGCCGATAGGTTTCATGCCAACAAAGACCTTCAGTACGTCGAAAAGCGGATTGAGGATCTAGAAGTGAATGTAGGCTGATGAAAGAACGAACAACGACCCGGTGACAGACAGAAGGAGGAGCAGCAAATGCGTTTTTCACGACAGATGAAGACGGTGGAGCAAGCCTTGCAGGATCTTCTGGCAAGACTGCACAAGCTGGATGAGGAGCAGGTACAGCTTGGGGAGGCGTACGGACGGATCTTGGCGCATGATGTCATCGCCACCTGCGATATGCCGCCTTTTGACCGCTCCCCACTGGACGGGTTTGCCGTGAAAGCCGCAGACACTGTTCATGCCGCTGTCGATCAGCCCGTATACTTGCGGGTGGTAGAGACGGTCGCCGCCGGTCAGGTGCCTCGCGTCCCTGTCGAGACGGGGTGTGCCACGCGAATCATGACAGGTGCGATGATGCCGGCTGGGGCAGACGCGGTCATCATGTTCGAACAGACAGAAAATCCGGGAGTCCACTCCGAGGTGGTCGGGGTCAAACGCGCCCTGCGGCCAGGGGAAAATCTCTCCCGGCGCGGAGAGGAGATCGCGCAGGGGACTGTCGTGGCTCGTGCGGGAGAACGCGTCAATGCAGGGACGATCGCCGTGCTGGCGACGTTTGGCTATTCGCAGGTGAGTGTCATCCGCAAGCCGCGAGTCGGACTACTCTCCACCGGGATCGAGCTCGTCGCCGTCGATGAACCGCTTGCGCCGGGAAAAATCCGCAACAGCAATACAGCGATGCTGGCCGCTCTGATCACCGAGGCAGGAGGCATTCCCGTGCTTTTTCCGGTTCTTCCCGATGAGTTGGCGGAAGCGAAGCAAAAAATGACTGGCTACGTCCGGGAAGTGGATCTACTGATCAGCAGCGGGGGGGTATCGGTAGGGGATTACGATGTCATCGCCTCTCTGGCAGATGATCCGGAGGTAACGCTCTTGTTCAATCGGATCGCCATGCGCCCGGGAAGCCCGACGACTGGCTTGCTGATCTCGGGCAAACCCGTCCTCGCCTTGTCAGGCAATCCCGGAGCCTGTTTTGTCGGGTATGAATTGTTCGCACGCCCCGCTCTGCAATGTCTGGCAGGGAAAAGGCAGGTCGCTCTTGATCTGATCAAGGCACAGCTTGGCCGCTCCTACGAGAAGCCTTGTCCCCATCCTCGCTATTTGCGCGGCAGACTGCTGCAAAAAGACGGCGTCTTGATCGCACAGCCTGATTTCAACGACAAAGCAGGCAATCTGGGGACGCTCAAAAACAGCGAATGCCTGATTGTCATTCCAGCCGGGGGTCGTGGCAAACAGGCTGGAGAGCTGGTCGATGTGATCGTACATGCTCAGCCAAGCTGGCGGGAAGAGGTGTAGGACTTGACCGACAAACACAAGAAACCGCTTGTGATGCAAGTAGTAGGATACTCCAACACGGGCAAAACCACTTTGTTGGCCAAGCTCATCCCGCTGCTTGAGCAGGAGGGCATGCGGGTCGGGGTGATCAAGCATGATGGCGGGCATGATTTTGAGATTGATCAGCCGGGAAAAGACACCTGGCGTTATCGCGAGGCAGGCGCTTCGCTGGTCGCCATCACCTCGCAGACGAAGACAGCCTGGATCGAACAACGCCCTTTGCCCCTGTCAGCGCTCATCGACCGCATGGGTCAGGCAGGTGTCGAACTGGTGCTGGTAGAGGGGTTCAAACGGGAGGATTATCCGAAGCTCTTGATCATCCGGGAAGCGGAACACCGGGAGCTGCTGCCGGAACTGACCAACGTGACAGGCATTGTCTATTGGCAGGACGAGGTATATGCGGAGCTGCCGCATTTTTTCATCGATGATGCAAGCGGGCTTGCCGCTTTTATACGAAAGCTGCGATAAAGAGAACCGCCTTCTAAGGAAGGCGGTTTATTAAGCTGACAAACCGTAATGGCTGATCCGAGACCCTTCCTTTCCAGATCATATGATCCGTCCCATTCCCCCAATAATTCGGAAACAGATAAGTCGGTTCACCAAACTTTTTTCTCCATACCTGTTGGGCGTTCGTATATCCGCTGTCCAGACAAAATTCTTGGACCCCTTTTCCCAGTAAGGTAAGAAGAATCGCATTTAGAAGCACATTTGCAACTCCCTGCCTTTGAAAATTTGGATGAACAAAAACGGTCCCGATCTCAGGGACCCTATCCAACGCACCATGTGTAAGATGATGAATGAGTGAGCTTGAAGGGCCGTATTCAATGGTCCCGATGATTTTCTTGTTATGGAGTGCGATGTAAAAATATTTGTCTCTTCCATTCGTATCCAGGTCCATACGGAGATAATTGCCTTTTTCTTCGATTTCATTCTGCCTATCCTGTACCAAATGGGAGATGCCTTCTTTTTCAAAGGTATCGGTAATGACTAACTCGAAGAAACGACGTAACTCAGCGAAGTCATCAGAGCTTGGTCTTTTTAAATCAATAATGTCCAACAAAATAGCCTCCTTGTATTTTCCACGGATGGATCTGCTTATCCACCATTTTCCCTGCTATAATAATGAACATTCAGACTGAAATAAAGGAGTTCTTTCATGTTCGTGACTTTCTTGACCTGGGCTGGGGCTGTGATCGGGCTCCTCGCGCTGGTGTTCATTGTTTTTTTTCTCTACATGTATGTGCGGCATATGGCGAATCGGCCGAAAGCTACTCGTCAGGAATTAAAACATAAGCCAAGGCCCTCCGAATGGCGGGATACTGAGGTTACGTTTTCCTGGATCGGACATTCCACCATCCTGCTCAATCTGTTTGGAGTGAAAATCATCACCGATCCGGTTCTATGTGAAGGAATCGGGGTCCAAATCCCGGGCATCGGGCAGG
>DASQMM010000495.1:0-5195 GCA_035645495.1 Brevibacillus sp.
CTCGTTTGCCATCGCGCTTTTGACCGTATGCATGCAGACACGCCAAACATTCCATATGTCCTCTATCGCTGAGAATTTGAACAGTGATATGGCGACACAGCTTTTAACTGGTCTTGGCGGCATGTACGCGCAAGCTGGGGTGGATACAGCTTATGGGACCGCAGGGGCGACCAGTATCCTGTACGGAATGATGGCAAAAGAAGCCTTGGTTCGCGGGATTGGAGACACTTTCCTGATCTCGGCGATCCCGATCGTCATCTCCATTCCGTTCCTGTATTTCCTGCACAAAAAACCGAAGCCACCAGCAGACGAAGTGCCGGCAAAACAAAAGACAGCAGCCTGATGAGGTTGCTGTCTTTTGTCATGTTCAAGAGGAGAGCAGCTTGGTGATCCAGTAAATGATTCGTCCCACGATGTACCCGAGAAAAATCACCCAGCCGATCTTGGCCCAGACACTGAGCCCTTTGATATATTCACGTAAGCTTTTGCGTTGTCTCGGTTGCCGATGCTGGTTCATCAGGGCCCACTCCTTTCGCGGATGATTGATTGAAGCGGATAAACAGATAAATGCCTCCGAGAATGATCGACCCACCAATCCATTGCGGCAGGGTTACCGTTTCGCCGAGGATGATATAGGCGAGAATGGCGGTCCCGATCGGTTCTCCAAGGATCCCCATGGAAATCGTCGTCGTATTCAGCCACTTGATCACCCAGTTGAGCAAGGAATGGCCAAGCAAGGTCGGAAACAATGCGAGGCAGAAAAACCAGCCCCAATTCTCGGCAGAATAGCCCACCAACGGGTATCCCAGCACCAGATCATAGCCGATCAACAGCAGGCTCGTAACAGAGTAGACGACAAGGGTATACGAGAAGGATGAAAGATGCTGACGAATAAACTGTCCCACCAGCCAGTAGCCGGTAACGGTGACAGCCCCGAGCAAGGCGAGTATATCCCCTAGCAGGGCCATTCCGCCAATCTGGAAATCACCCCAAGCGATGACGAAACTGCCCGCGATGACCGAGATTCCACCCAATAGGGCAAGCGGGCGAATTCGCTCCTGAAAGAAGAAATACCCTCCAATAAAAGCAAAGAGCGGCTGCAGGGTCACGAGCACCGTAGAGCTTGCCACAGATGTGTAGTTGAGGGATTCAAACCAGAGCAGGAAGTGGCTGGCCAGAAAAGCGCCAGACAGGATGCACAATCCCCACGCTTTCTTGGACATCTGGCTGATTTCCTTCCACGCACCGCGATTCCAATACAGCAATGGGAGGGTAAGAACGACAGAAAAGACCAGCCGATACGTGGCAATAATCGGTGCAGGTGCATCCGAGAGTTTGACAAAAATAGCGGAAGTGGAGATGGCTAGTACAGCAAAGATAAGGACGAGATAAGGTGATAGTACAGGTTTGTCCGAAGTTTGTTGCATACAATGCACCTTCTTACAGAGGATCTGGATCGTCTCTATTGTATCGTCGGCGGGTGCAATTCACAATGTTAATGCTTTTGCTGGCGGCTGAAGCTTTTCTTTTCAACTGGAAATCCTACAAACATGCGAAACAGAATTCTTGTATTCATGATGGCGACACTGTTGGTTCTTGCGAGTTATCCGAGCCAAACAAAAGCTCTCCCATTCACCCCCATACAAATTCTCATAGACGTCGGACACGGAGGTGTGGATTCAGGTACGACGTACGGCTCCATGAAAGAGAAGGACATCAATCTCCAGGTAGCAAAGGAATTGTACCGCCAATTGACGGAGGCAGGCTTCAGGACCGCTTTGAACCGAAGCGAAGATATTGCGCTAAGTGATGACAACCGTTGGCTGAACACTCGCTCCCGCCACCTGCGAGATCTCGCCCAGCGACGAAATCTCGCAGAAGTGATCGACCCTCAGATGATGCTAAGTCTGCACGTCAATTGGTCGGCGGATTCCAAACGGCGTGGTCCGTTGGTTTTGTATCAAAGCAATGAACAAAGCTACATGCTTGCCCAGTTGCTGCAAAACTCGCTTAACCGCCTTGCTGGCACGAAGCACAAACCCCTGAAGGGCAGGACTTATTATATGCTGCGCCATGATGCCTGTCCTTCTGTGATCATCGAGATGGGGTTTATCAGCAACGCTCGGGATCGTGCCCAGATGACAAATCCCGATGGGCAAAAAAAGATCGCTCAAGCCATCCTTGAGGCCGTGAGCGAATACGTAACCCTGACAGGGGAGATGACGGTCGAGGAACAAGTCGAGGAAAGCTGGTGGGAAGAACTAATAGACCGTCTGGAATACCAATTTTGAGATCGTGACGAATTCAGCCTCCTTCTTAATCCGCGGGATGTACTGGCGCAGAATGGAGGCTGTCTTTTTGCCGGCAGGCCCGACATGTCCAATCACAATGCAGCGTTCCTGTCGATCAATGCGATGACAGGCTACTTCCATCTGCTTGGTGATATGTTCGGTCGTGTAGGAATCGTCAAGGAACATCTGGTTCTCAATAAAAGGAACGCCTACTTCCTTCGCCATTTTTCCTGCTACGCTTCGATGGTTGGTTTTGCTGTCCAGATAAAAAAGTCCTCGCTCCTTCAGAACACTCATGACGATTCGCATGACCCGCTCGTCGGCTGTCGCTTTGGAACCCATGTGGTTGTTCATGCCGATTGCGTGAGGAACTTCATCTATTGCCTTGTGCAGCCGACTGCGGATCTCTTCGTCAGACAAATCGGTTGTGATGGCTCCCGGTCCCAGCCACGATGCCTTTCCCTTGAGGGGCTCCATCGGCATGTGGATAATGACGTCATGCCCGTTTTTAAAGGCTAGCTCAGCATCCTTTTTCGTGCTGGGCAAGAAAGGCATGACCGCGATCGTCATGGGAACGGGCATGGAGAGCATTTCCTCCGTGCCTTTCATGTTGTTGCCGAAATCGTCGATCACAAATGCGACCTGCTTGGGTTTGGCTGGAAGCGGAGCGGGGGAGAGACCGGGGGTGGAAGCAGTCGCCTGAATGCCGTTTGTACATGTGATAAGGAAACATACAAGCACATACGAAAAGAGTTTTTTCAACTGCATAGGATCGCCTGCCTTGTCGTTTTTGTTTAGTGTGTTCAAGCTTGGTTCTCTTTACCCATTCAGCCTTACAGGCTTGGCTTGGATGTTTCCCCTATGTTACGATTAAGAATAGTACGTTTTGTCACGAGAGGGGTCGGAATCGTTGGGTCATTTTGTCTTGATAGACGGGAATAGTATTGCCAACCGCGCCTTTTATGCACTGCCGTTGCTGTCCACGTCAGCGGGACTGCATACGAATGCTGTGCTCGGTTTTACGACCATGCTGTTGAAGGTATTGGAAGAGCTCCAGCCCACACATATCATGGTCGCATTTGACGCAGGCAAGGTCGTGTTTCGCCATAGTGAATTTGCGGAGTACAAGGGTGGAAGGAAAAAGACGCCGCCCGAGCTGTCCGAGCAGTTCCCGCTCATGCGTGAATTATTGGACGCCTTCTCCATCAAGCGATTTGAACTGGAAGGCTATGAAGCGGACGACATCATTGGCACCCTGACGAAACAGGCTGACGAACAGAATTGGAAAACGACTGTGATCACCGGGGACAAGGATATGCTGCAGCTCGTCTCGGACCATGTAAGTGTGGCTTTGACGCGTAAGGGCGTCAGCGAGATCGAGCTGTACACACCACAGGAGATCACGGATAAATACGGCCTTGAGCCGCTGCAAATCATTGATCTAAAAGGGTTGATGGGCGATACCTCCGACAATATTCCAGGAGTCCCTGGAGTAGGAGAAAAAACAGCCCTGAAGCTGCTGCATGAGTACGGCTCCGTCGAACAGGTACTGGAAAACGTCGATCGTGTATCCGGCAAAAAACTGCAGGAGAACCTGCGTGAAAATGTGGACAAGGCCAAGCTGAGCAAAGCCCTGGCGACGATTATGCGAGATGCGCCTGTGGAGCTCAATCTTGATGATACAGCCTACGATGGCTACGACGGGGCATCCGTCACCGAATTCTTTAAAAAGATGGAATTCAAATCGCTGCTGTCCAAAGTGAAGGGTACCGCCTCCGTTGCGCAGAATGAAGAAAAACAGGCATTTTCCTTTGAGGTCGTTACGCCTGCCAATGCGGACTCCTTCGCAGCCAACCTGACTTCCCCGATGGCGATCTACGTGGAGATGGACGGAGAGAACTATCACCATGCGCCGATTCTGGGATTTGGCTTGGCGAACGAAGACATTGCACTGTATGTTTCCTGGGACGACGCCAAGGAATGGGAAGCCTTCCGCAACTGGCTGGGGGACGCAGGCCAAGAGAAATGGACGTTTGACGGCAAGCACGACACAGTGGGACTCGCTTGGCACGGTCTGGACATCAAAGGCATCAACTTTGATGTATACCTTGCCTCCTACCTGCTTAATGCGGCAGAGAGCAATCCGACTGTGGACAGCATCGCGGCCCAATACGCACAAGTACGTGTACTTCCCGACGAGGAGCTGTACGGAAAAGGCGCCAAGCGGCTGGTCCCAGAGACGGATGAGTTGAGCGAGCATGTCGCGAAAAAGGCGAAGGTCATTTGGCAATCAGTCCCTGTTCTGCGCGAGCAACTGGAAGAAAATGACTTATCCGGATTGCTCAATGATTTGGAAGGGCCGCTTAGTCTGGTTCTTGCAGAGATGGAGAAGCACGGGGTTCGGGTGAATGCCGAACGATTGGCTCAAATGGGAGACGAACTCGATCGCAAGCTGGAGGATTTGACCGCGAAGATCTATGAATTGGCCGGCATGTCCTTTAATATCAATTCGCCCAAACAGCTCGGGGAGGTCTTGTACGAAAAGCTGGACTTGCCCGTTTTGAAAAAGACCAAGACGGGACCTTCGACCAGTGCGGATGTGCTGGAAAAGCTGGCACCCTATCATCCGATTATCGAGACTATCCTCACCTTCCGTCAGTTGGGCAAGCTGCGCTCCACCTATATTGAGGGTTTGACCAAAGAAATTCACGGGAATACAAGCAAGGTACACACCATTTTCAATCAGGCCACGACAGCGACCGGAAGATTGTCCAGCACAGATCCCAACCTGCAGAACATCCCGATCCGTATGGAAGAGGGACGGAAGATCAGGGAAGCATTCATCCCTTCCGAAGCAGACTGCTATATTCTGGCTGCTGACTACTCGCAGATCGAGCTGCGCAT
>DASQMM010000496.1:0-7441 GCA_035645495.1 Brevibacillus sp.
CCCTACTCCAAAAAACAACGGTGTCGAGTATGCAATGGAAAAATAATCTTTAAGCTTGGGCAGCATCTTTCCTTCCATCTTTAAAGATTTAATTGCAACTTCTCTTCTTGGAAAGCGAAATACATACTCAGTCCCGACAAGATAAACAGTGTTATCCCAGCCATGACCTAGTTTTTGTACGCTTTTTGAAGCTAACTGAGGGAACTGACTGCTTATTAATTTTTGAGCCAATTCTTCTGATACTTCCCATTCTGCATCCCATTGCTTCGAACTTCCCATATCCCTTTATCGACTCCCTCGCAAAAACAGAAAATCTACTCACCTTAGGTTCATCTGTCTGGATTTTCTTCTCGTAATACCAATCCCAATTGTTCAATCTTGGTCTTATAGGCTGAGATATCATCGTAATTTGTTATAGATAATTGGATATCAATGATAGGCTTTGCTTACAAACCAATAACAGAGGTTGAGCCGACATGAACAATACGAATAGCTAAAGGTCCCAACGAAGTTCTTAATTTTGAAGCCATATGATGGAATATACTTTTCCATTCAGGGTCATGTTTAGTTATCCTCCTTTGGTCCTCCATGGTCATCTCCTTTGATTGAAGTGGTTTTGTATTACATATCAATTTTACCTTAAATCGGTAATATCATTAAGCTTAACTGCCCGTTAACGTAACCCATCGTCAGTCTAAGATTTAATTTTCTTTGAGCATGTGGACAACCTGCAGTTGGCTGAGGAAAAAGGAGAAAAGAGCGTAGGCATTTGGGATCTTGACCAAGCCGGGAACGGAAAAGGCGGAACATGCTTTTAGCGGCCAACCCTGATTCACATCTTCGAAGTCGGCTGCTTTTGGCCGCGGTTCCGCCTTTGGAGTGGGAGGCGGACAGGGATGACCCCCAGCGAAGATCCCAACCCGCCTGAAGCGTTTTCTCCTTTTTCCTCCCCGCCTCTACAGTCCGAAGACAACAAAAACCCTGCCAGTTCATCCCTCAAAAGAGACTTGGCAGGGTTATGCTTAGTTCAAAATCTTACTCAACTCATCGCGAACCAGTTGACCCATCTCAACGGTGCCAATGGCTTTGCTTCGATCAGATGCGATATCGCCTGTGCGATGACCCGCTTCCAGCACATTCCATACTGCTTTTTCCACAGCATCCGCCGCTTTGTCCATCTCCAAAGAGAGACGCAGCATCATCGCGACGGAGAGGATCGTAGCCAGTGGGTTGGCGATGCCTTTACCAGCGATGTCAGGCGCGGAGCCGTGCACCGGTTCATACAGACCGAAGCTGCCAGCAGCCAGGCTCGCTGAAGAGAGCATGCCGATCGAACCGGTCAACATCGCCGCCTGATCGCTCAGGATATCCCCGAACATGTTCTCGGTTACGATGACATCGAACTGCTTTGGATCGCGAACCAGCTGCATCGCGCAGGAGTCAACCAGCTGATGGCTCAGCTCTACGTCTGGATAATCAGCCGCTACGCGTTCAGCCACTTTGCGCCAGAGGCGGGAGCTTTCCAACACGTTCGCCTTGTCTACCGACACCACGCGCTTTTGGCGCTTGCGTGCAATATCGAAGGCTACGCGAATAATCCGCTCGATCTCCGCTTCATGATAAATGCATTGGTCTTCCGCTACTTCGCCATTAGGGCCGTCGTAGCGTTTTTTCTCCCCGAAGTAAATCCCGCCGGTCAGCTCACGGACGACGATCAGGTCTACGCCGGACACTACTTCCGGTTTGAGGGAGGAAGCATCCACCAGCGAGCTATGCATTGTGGCAGGGCGAATGTTGGCAAAGAGCCCCAGTCCTTTGCGAATTCCCAAAAGTCCCGTTTCCGGACGAAGATGTCCAGGGTTTTGATCCCACTTTGGTCCTCCAACTGCTCCAAGCAGCACAGCATCTGCTTCCTTGGCCAGCTTCAAGGTTTCCTCCGGCAGCGGAGTGCCATCTGTATCGATGGCAATACCGCCGATTCGGCCTTCTTCACATGTAAACGTGACGCCTTCCCGCTCTCCTACAAGGGTGAGGACCTTAACGGCTTCTTTCATAATCTCCGGCCCGATCCCGTCCCCAGGCAGAACAGCGATACGATAGTTTTTCTTCATCTTTATCCCGCTTTTCTTCTGTAGTGGTTTTTGTATCCGTAGCTTCTACTATTAGTTGACAGCTACCGGCATCGACTCGTTGCGACGCTCCAAAATCTTGTTGACGGCACGAATATAAGCAACCGCACTCGCTTCCAGGACATCCGTGCTGACACCCCGTCCTGTCACGCTCAAATCGCCTTGCTGCAGACGGACGTACACTTCCCCGAGTGCATCCTTGCCGTGTGTGACGGAGAGAATTTTATAATCAACCAACGTCACATCTTCACCTGTCGCCCGGTCGATTGCCTTGTAGATAGAATCGACAGAACCGTTGCCGCAAGCCGCTTCCTCACAGACAGAGCCATCCGCGCGAAGCAGACGCACACTTGCAGTCGGCACAGAGATATTCCCGTAAGCGAGCTGCACGGACTCCAACTGGAACGCTTCTGGACCGCGCTCCATTTTGGTATCCACCAGCGCGAGAATATCGTCATCGGTAATCTCTTTTTTCTTGTCGCAGAGGATCTTGAATGCTGCAAACGCCGCATTTACTTCCTCCTGCTCTAGGGTAAAGCCGAGCTCAACCAGCTTTTCCTTGAACGCATGGCGACCAGAGTGCTTGCCGAGAACGAGTTTGTTGGACTTGAAGCCCACTGACTCGGGACGAATGATTTCATAGGTGGTGACGTTTTTCAGCACGCCATCCTGGTGAATACCCGATTCGTGAGCAAAGGCGTTGGCGCCGACAACCGCTTTGTTTCCAGGCACGATCATCCCGGTCAAGCGGCTGACCAACTGGCTGGTACGAGCGATTTCTTTCAGGTTCAGCTTCGTGGTTGCCTGGTAGTAGTCCTTGCGTGTTTCCAGTGCCAGTGCCACTTCCTCCAAAGCTGCGTTACCTGCCCGCTCCCCAATGCCGTTGATCGTCCCTTCTACCTGCGTCGCACCGCCTTCGATGGCAGCCAAGCTGTTGGCTACGGCCATTCCCAAGTCGTCATGGCAGTGACAGCTCAGACGAATCAGGTCTGCGCCGGGAACCTTTTTCAGCTCGCGGAAAATGTTTCCGTACTCGATCGGCGTCATGTAGCCCACCGTATCAGGGATGTTCACTGTCGTAGCTCCAGCCTTGATGACCGCCTCTACCACCTGTTTCAAAAAGTCGATCTCCGTGCGAGCGGCATCTTCTGCTGAAAACTGGACTTCCTTGAAGTACTTTTTCGCGTAGGTAACAGCTTCTACAGCGCGCTGCAGGACCTGTTCCTTGCTCATGTTCAGCTTGAATTCGCGATGGATCGGAGACGTCGCGAGAAAGACGTGGAGGGATGCGTTTTCCGCGTTGCGCAGCGCTTCGTAAGCCTTATCCATATCGTCTTTGACGGCGCGAGCCAGACTGACGATGGTGGAGTTTTTGACGCGCTTCGCTACTTCGGCCACTGACTTTTGGTCACCGGGAGAGGCAGCAGCAAAGCCTGCCTCGATTCTCGTAACGCCCAGTTTCTCCAGTTGAAGGGCGATCTCCACCTTTTCGTTCGTGCTGATGTTGACGCCCGGAGACTGTTCCCCGTCACGCAATGTTGTATCAAAAATCTCAATGGTCCGCATGAACTATTCACCTCCACATTTTTCCCTAACGCTATTATTTATTGTTCAGCCAAGACATCATGCCGCGCAGTTGTTCGCCGACTACTTCGATGCCATGCTCTGCTTCCAGACGGCGACGGGAAGTAAAGCCTGGGCGGTTTGCCTGATTTTCCAAAATCCAGTTGCGAGCAAATGTACCATCTTGGATTTCGGACAGCACTTTTTTCATTTCTTTGCGTGTTTCGTCTGTGATGATGCGACGACCTACGCTGTAGTCACCGTATTCAGCTGTGTCACTGATGGAGTAGCGCATACGAGCCAAGCCGCCTTCATACATCAGGTCAACGATCAATTTGAGTTCATGCAGGCACTCGAAGTATGCGATCTCTGGAGCGTAGCCTGCTTCTACGAGAGTGTCGAAACCGGCTTTTACCAGCTCGCTTGCTCCACCGCAAAGTACTGCTTGCTCACCGAAGAGGTCAGTCTCTGTCTCTTCACGGAAGGTGGTTTCGATGACACCAGCTTTGGTGCAGCCGATTCCGCTGGAGTATGCCAATGCGAGATCTTTCGCGTTGCCAGTCGCATCTTGGTAGATTGCAATCAGGCCAGGAACTCCGAAGCCTTCTTGGTATACGCGGCGCACCAGGTGACCCGGGCTTTTTGGAGCAGACATGATTACGTCTACGTCTGCTGGCGGAACGATTTGCGCGTAATGGATGTTGAAGCCGTGGGAGAAGCAGAGAGCAGCGCCGGATTTCAGGTTAGGAGCTACCTCATCGCGGTATACTTGTGCTTGGCGCTCATCCGGCATCAGGATTTGAACGACGTCTGCACGTTTGGTTGCTTCTGCTACAGTCAGAACTTCAAAACCGTCTTTTTCTGCAACGTCCCAGGATTTCCCTGGACGCAGGCCCACTACTACTTTATAACCGCTGTCGCGCAGGTTTTGTGCTTGCGCATGGCCTTGGCTTCCATAACCGATGATCGCGATTGTTTTACCGCGCAGTACCTCTTTGTTTACGTCTGCTTCATAGTACATTTTCACCATTTGTATAGCCTCCCTGAAATGTTGTTTAGTTTGAATTTTAATTCAGAATTTTTTGTACTATACAGTTGCTGCTGCATCTGCTGGTACGATACTGCGTGCCATCGCCACTGACCCGGTACGAGTCAATTCGAGTACACCATAGCTTTGCAAAAGGATGAGCAAAGCATCGATTTTCTCTGTATCACCCGTAACTTGGATGATCAGCGATTCAGGTCCAACATCGACAATGGCTGCCCGGAACGGTTCCACAATTCCGTTGAGTTCGGCCAATTGACTTGGAGTGGCACTTACCTTGATCAGAGCCAGTTCCCGCGATACAAAGGGATTGGCGCTCAGATTGGTGACCGAGATCACGTCGATGAGTTTGTACAGCTGCTTCATCAACTGATTGATCTGCTGATCATCCCCCCCGGTGCTGATGACCATTCGGGACAAGCCTGCCTCCTCGGACCCACCGACTGTAATGCTGTCGATGTTAAAGCCTCGTTGGCCGAACAGAGTCGCGACACGGGTCAATACGCCGGGCTGATCATTTACAAGTACGGCAATCGTATGTCGCTGCATCTACTCTTCCCCCAATTCCATCTGATCTAAGGTGTTGCCTGACGCAACCATCGGGTAGACGTTTTCTCCCGGTGCTACGCGGAAGTCAATGACTACCGGTCCATCATGCTCAAGTGCTTCCGCCCATACACGCTCTGCTTCTTCTTGCGTGCTTGCGCGCAGGCCTTTTACACCGTAGGCTTCAGCCAGCTTGACGAAATCCGGACTGCATGTCAGATCGATCTGGCTGTAACGGTTGTCGTAAAAAAGCTCTTGCCACTGGCGAACCATCCCTAAGCATTGGTTGTTCAGAATGACTACCTTGACCGGAATGTTGTACTGAGAGACGATCGCCAGCTCCTGATTCGTCATCTGGAAGCCGCCATCTCCTACTACCGCAATGACTGTCCTGTCTGGATGCGCAATTTGCGCTCCGATCGCGGACGGGAAGCCAAAGCCCATTGTGCCGAGACCGCCGGAAGAAATGAAGGAGCGGGAGTGCTTGAATTTGTAGTACTGTGCGGTCCACATCTGATGCTGTCCCACGTCCGTCGTGACGATTGCCTCGCCCTCCGTCGTGTTGTACAGAAGCTCAATCACCGCTTGCGGCTTCAAGACGCCTTCTTCCTTCTTGTACTTGTACGGCTGTTGCTGCTGCCACTCTTTCAGCTGGTCGATCCAAGCCTGCGAGTCACATGCCGACACCAGCGGCAAGGCCTTTTGCAGCGTGCTTTTCACATCTCCAGCGACGGTGACTGCGGTCGCTACGTTTTTCCCCAGCTCAGCCGGGTCAATGTCCACATGAACGATGCGGGCATTCGGAGCGAATTCTTTGGTGCGTCCCATCGTGATGCGGTCATCAAAACGAGCGCCGAGTCCGATTACACAGTCTGCTTGCAGGATCGCCTGGTTGGCTGTGTAGCTTCCATGCATGCCTGGCATTCCAAGCGACAGTTCATGTACTCCAGGGAAGCCGCCCAATCCCATAAATGTGTTGATCACAGGGATGCGGGTCTTTTCGGCAAATGCCAGCAGTTCTTTGTCAGCACCGGCTGCAATGATTCCGCCGCCAGCGAGAATCACTGGTTTTTTTGCGGAGCTGATCGCCTCGACAAATGTGTTTACTTCTTCATCACTCGGTACAAGCGAAGCGCGGTATGCGCGGATGTTGACTTCTTCCGGATAGTAGAAGGGCGCTTTCGCATTGGCTACGTCTTTTGGAATGTCGATCAGCACGGGGCCGGGACGGCCTGTCGTGGCGATATGGAACGCTTCCTTGACGATTCTCGGCAGATCGCGCACGTCTCGCACGAAGTAACTGTGCTTGGTAATCGGGATCGTGATGCCGGTAATATTCGCCTCCTGGAAAGCGTCCGTTCCGATCAGGTTCTGAGCGACGTTCCCTGTAATGCAGACCAGCGGCACAGAGTCCATCTGTGCAGTGGCAATCCCTGTCACCAGGTTGGTAGCCCCCGGACCGGAAGTCGCGATACATACGCCAGGTTTGCCTGTAGCGCGAGCATATCCATCTGCAGCGTGGATGGCTCCTTGCTCGTGGCGAGTCAAAATGTGCTTAAAGTAGCTCCCGTACAATGAGTCATAGATGGGCAATACAGCCCCGCCGGGATAACCAAAAATGTGCTCTACTTCCTCCAGGATCAGACAGCGCAGCAGCGTTTCAGCACCGGATACTTCTTCACCGAACTGAATTGGTGGCATGCTTCTTTTACTGTTCAATTCAGCGATTTCAACACTCATTTTCTCTCCCCCTCCCAGTTTCAACAGGTATTGTTTTTAACTATAACCACATAGAAAAACCCTTTCGCCCCGACACGGTTCTTGTTCCATGTCTTTTGGGGCGAAAGGGTTCGCGGTACCACCCAACTTCATCGGCGCCTCACGGTCGGCCGATCTCAGCCAGTCACATTGTTTGTGGACTGTAACACGCTAACGGGTGTTAAACGGTTTTACCTACTAACTGCCTTCGCAGCTTTCAGCAAAACAGCTCAGAGGTGAGCAATGCCTCGCACTCTTTACCCGGTTCGCAGCATCCCGGGCTCTCTGGGAAAGAGTAGTCGTGCACCATCCTCGTCAAAGCCTGCTATTCATACAATATTTCCAATATTGTAGTTGTCAGAAAATAAAGTGTTACGTCTGATTATAGCTAGGCACCATG
>DASQMM010000497.1:0-2639 GCA_035645495.1 Brevibacillus sp.
ACCCGGCTTAGAGGTAAAATATCCACAAATTCTGGGCAATGAGTTTGCAGGAGTGATTGATCAAGTTGGGGAGGAGGTCACAAATTTCTCGGTTGGGGATGAAGTGATGGGCTGGGCCCTGCTGGCTAGTTATGCCGAATATGTAGTTGTCCATGCTGACCAAATTTCGCATAAGCCAAAGAACATGCCATGGGAAGAAGCAGGGGGAATAACAGCTTCTGGACAAACGGCTCACACAGCGTTAAAAGAGCTGGGAGTTGGCAAGGGTGACACGGTGTTAATACATGCTGCAGCAGGAGGAGTTGGTACGATAGCTGTTCAGCTAGCACGCGCATGGGGGGCAACCGTTATTGGAACTGCGAGTGAACGAAACCATGACTACCTTCGCTCGCTAGGCGCCATCCCGGTCGCATATGGAGACGGAATCATCGACAGAGTGCGTTCCATAAAACCGGATGGAGTGGACGCTGTCTTTGACGCTGCCGGGGGCGAAGTCCTTCTTGATTCATTGACCCTTGTTCAGAATAAAAATCGTGTCGGTACGATCGTCGCATTTGAACTTGCACAGAAGCTTGGTGTTCGCGTAATCCGCAGCCAGCGGTCTGTCGATCGACTTATAGAACTTGCTGAGCTTTACGAACAAGGGAAATTGCATATCCATATCCGCAAGACATTTCCGCTGGATCAAGCTGCAGATGCTCATCGAGAGATCGAAAGCGGTCACGGTCGAGGAAAGGTTGTCCTGGTTATGGACTAACAAAATCTGAATGATGTGTCACATATAAAGGAGGGGTCTGAGTGTTATCAATCGGAATCATTATCGGGAGTACACGTCAAGGGCGTAATGGGGAGGCTGTCGCAAAATGGGTATACGATTTTGCAACAGAACGCAACGATAACGCAAGGTATGAATTGGTGGATCTTGCTGATTTCAATCTTCCGTTTTATGGTTCGGCCATACCTGAAGCGATGCAAGAGGAAGCAAAAGCACATGTGCAGGCTTGGTCAGAAAAAATGGCCTCCTTTGATGGCTATATTTTCGTAACGCCAGAATATAATCATGCCACTACTGGTGTATTAAAAAATGCGCTTGATTACCTGAATCTTGAGGTGAACAATAAGGCCGCCGGCTTTGCCGCTTACGGTAGCTTGGGCGGTGCGCGTGCAATCGAAAATCTTCGCCTTATTTTGGGTGAGCTGCAAGTGGCCGATGTACGTACGGCGATTACGTTCTCGCTTTTGACGGATTTTGAAAACATGAGCGAGTTCAAGCCCGCTGATTACCACACCAAGAATGCGAATCAAATGCTTGACCAACTTCTTGCATGGAGCGTTGCATTGCAGACAGTAAGACAAAAATGAATCCGCACAGATCACAGCCTCTACAATGGTTTCCTCCTGGTGACCGTTGTAGAGGTTTTTTATTTGTAGAAGGAATATCGCAATGGACGGGCAATTAAGAAAGGAGGGAATGAAAAGAGGGGGCTGTGCCATGACTACCACGATTTTTACGAATGGACATATTTACACGGGAGATCCGCAAAACCGTTTTGTAGAAGCAATTGTCGTACGGGATGGACTTGTCCACGATCTCGGAAGTGATGCGGATATGCGTTTGCAATGGGGCAAGGGGGCCCATGTCATCGATTTGCAGGGACGTACTGCTACGCCGGGGCTGATCGACAGCCACTTGCATCTGGGGTGGCAGGGTTTGACGTTTTTGCAGCTTGATCTGGGCAAAGCAAGGTCCAAGGATGACATGCTTCGGCTGATCAAGCAAAGAGCCGACGAGACGGCCGCCGGGGAGTGGATCGAGGGATTCGGCTGGGATGAGAATTTGTTTGCAAGCGGGGGAATACCGAGCATCGAGGAGCTGGACCAAGTAGCGCCCCACTGCCCGATCATGCTCTCGCGCATCTGCGGCCATGCCCATCTGGTCAACAGCAAAGCGCTGGAGAGGATTGGCTACCACACAGGAATGCCAGTGCCTGCTGGAGGCGTAGTTGTTTGCGATGAGGCTTCGGGGCGTCCGACAGGGATGCTCTTGGAGACGGCATCGAATCTGGTTAGACCGCATATTCCCAAGCCGGATTACGAGCAGCTGAAAAAGTCTTTGCGCCGCTCTATCCAGTATGCGATGCAGCACGGTCTGACAGGCGCGCACACGGAAGATCTGCGCGAGTTGGGCGGCTTGGCGCAGACCTATCAGCTCTACGACGAACTGATCAACCAGGAAGGACTGGCGCTGCGTTGCAACCTGCTCGTCTACTATCCCCATATGCACGAGCTGCGCGACCTGCAGATGCACGCCGGATACGGCAACGATCACGTTCGGATCGGCGCGGTCAAAATTTTTGCGGATGGGGCCTTGGGTCGACGAACGGCTTATTTGTCTGCCCCCTATGCGGATGATCCCTCCACCAGCGGCTATCCGGTTCATGAGCAGGAGGAGTTGACCGAGCTGGTGCGGCAGGCTAGAAGCTTGTCCATGCCGATCGCCGTGCATACGATAGGGGACAAGGCACTGGAAATGGTCCTGGACAGCCTGGATCTCTTCGCACCTGCCGCGTATCCGGATCGTTTGATTCATACGCAGATTGTCCGCCCCGATCTGCTGGAGAGATTGCGTCATCCCCACC
>DASQMM010000498.1:0-1637 GCA_035645495.1 Brevibacillus sp.
GAGGCACTTTTTTTGATAAGATGGTGATGGAGAGGAGTGAACGTACTTTTGCGTTACGCATTTAAACACGATGAAAGACTTGGCATTTCGCTGCCGTGGGTCCCATTGGAATGGGAAGAGTATACAAGCGAAGAGCGCGCGGACATATTGCTGGCCTGGGAGGAGATTCGTGCCACCATCCCTGACCGCATCCTCCAGCTAGAAGCAATCATTATCGAGAAGACCCGGCAATTGTCAGAAGAGGAAAACTTCGTCCGCTCTTGCGAATTGAACAGCGAAATTCATGAACTAGCCAGTCTCATTAATGATCTTAATATATGGTTCCGCGTTCAGCAAGATCACGATACCAAGGTCCATCAATGACGATGTGCTAAAAAATCTGACCCCAGGGCAGCCGTTCCCTGGGGTCTTTCCTTTTTCTATACGGTTGCTTTGGCCTTGGAGGATGGGAGTCGACGGGCCATCTGCAAAGCCATCAGTCCCGTTACATGCGGCGCCGCCATCGATGTGCCGTTCAGCTTGCGGAACTGATTCCCCGGCCACGTTGACAAAATTTCAACTCCAGGTGCCTTCCGATTGGCTCCTCTCCCGCGGGAACTGAAGGAAGCCAGCTTGCCGTTTTGATCGATCGCGCTTACGCCAATTACCTGATCGTATCGGGCGGGATACTCTACTTCTCCGCCGTTGTTTCCAGCGGAGGCTACCATTACGATCCCCCGGTCATTTGCCTTTTTGATGACGCGGGCCAAAGCCTCGCTGTACTGCGGCATGCCAAAGCTCATATTGATAATGTCCATTTGATTGTCAATCGACCAGTGAATGGCTCGCAGTATCGTCGCAAGCGAGGATCTCCCCTCTTCGTCGAAGGCGCGGATGTCGTAGATGTGCGATTCCGGAGAAACGCCGACGATCCCCCGCTGATTCATCTCCGCTACGATAATCCCGGCTACATGAGTCCCGTGCCCGTTGCGTTTGCCCCCGACAAAATCTACACCGCCTTTTAAGCGATTCCTTAATTCGAAATGCTCCCCCGAAATCCCGGTATCGATCACTCCAATCTTGATTCCTGCGCCCATCCCCTTCTTCCAGCGCCTTTGCGCGCCGACGTATCGTACGCCCCAGGGAATCTCTTCTTCCGCATGAACACTGACCGTCAAGTTTTCTTCCACAGTCGGCTGGTAGCGTTCAAAATGCTTGTGCAACAGCTGGTACACCTGTTTGCTGACACACATGCAGGACATATCCTCGTAACAGCGCCACGGCTTTCGCTCCTTGTGGGTGCGAATTTTGCCTTGCAGATCCCGGAGTATCTCATGAAAAGGCGTCTCTCGACGAAAGCTGATTATCTTCAACTCTGTGGCCTCCTGTCATGCTTCTTTCTGCCTCATCCTATGTACCTGCCGCATGAGTCGGCTTGGGCAGATACACACGCCTGGGAAAATAGGCACCCATGACCCTGACATTTGTCCAGACAAGGAGGGGGTTACTTCCATATAACTGCATAGGAGACCAGCTATACGAAATGAGGGGAGCGAGCAGCATGGGAAAAGAAAAAGCCAGTGATCTGCTGAAGAAGATCAATAAGAAGAGCAAGAAAAAAGTAAATATGAGCGATATCAAATCGCTTGCCAAAGGGT
>DASQMM010000499.1:0-2647 GCA_035645495.1 Brevibacillus sp.
GGTATTCCTGTGCATAACCCCGATACGATGGAGACCAATGTACCCAACTTGTATATTGCTGGGGTTGTCGCTGCAGGAAATCGTGCCAACGCCATTTTTATCGAAAATGGCCGTTTTCACGGGGAAGCGATTGCCAAGCACATCCTGGAGAAGGACGGACGATAATCTAAGCTTAAGCTACATCGTCCAGTTGAGCTGTCTGCCGCCGATCAGATGGTAATGCAGATGGAAGACTGTCTGCTGTCCGTGTTTTCCGATATTGGTCACGATGCGGAAACCGGGATCCTTCACTTCCATCGTTTCGGCTACCTTCTGCAGAGAGAGGTGGAGGTGGCCGATCAATTCCTTGTCCTCCGGTTGAATCTCCAGAAGAGAAGCGATGTGCTTTTTGGGAATCATTAGCACATGGACGGGCGCGATCGGGTTGATGTCGTGAAAGGCGAGAACATGCTCGTCCTCATACACCTTGGTCGAGGGAATTTCGCCCGCTACGATTTTGCAAAAAAGACAATCCATCGTCATTCACAGCCTTTCCTAATGAGTAGTCTGTTTCCTACTTCGCCATCGGAACAGGCTTTCCCTGTCAGAAGAAAGAAAACGATTTCATGTCGAACTATTGCTTTTTTTTCCTGGTATCATATAATTATGAATGGAAGTTCAAAGATGGATTGGGTGACGCTCGCGTCCTTCATCGTCCTGGCTTCCACTCGCTTCAAATGGCGGGATTGATAACTGGTACGTAAATGCTAAGTGTTAACCCACCATGAAACGGCTTGAGCGACAAGATTTCTTGTTGCATCAGTTGTTTTGTGGTGGGTTTTTATTGTTTTGTTTGTAAGGAGGAGCCATGACGACGAAAAACATGATTAGCGTTCAATTGAACGGAGAAGCGCATCAGATCGAAGAAGGCACACGTCTGCTCGATTATTTGCTGCAAAAAGAAATCGAACATCCGCATATTTGTTATTCCCCGGTTCTTGGTCCGATTCAAACCTGTGATACCTGTATGTGCGAGATTGATGGCGAGATTATGCGCGCTTGTTCGACAGTCGTTCAGGAGGGCATGGAGATCAAAACGGCTTCCGAAAAAGCCCGCGCCGCCCAGACAGAAGCGATGGATCGCGTGCTGGAAAACCACATGCTCTATTGCACCGTTTGCGACAACAACAACGGGAATTGCCGGGTACACAACACGACGGAGATGCTTCAGATCGAACACCAATCGCGTCCATTCCAGGAAAAGGGCTATGAGGTCGACATGTCTCATCCGTTCTACCGCTATGACCCAGATCAATGCATTCTGTGCGGTCGGTGCGTAGAGGTATGCCAGGATCTGCAGGTGAACGAGACGCTTACCATCGACTGGGAGCGGGAAAAACCTCGCGTCCTGTGGGATGACAACAAATCAATTAACGAATCTTCCTGCGTCTCCTGTGGTCAATGTGTCACCGTTTGCCCGTGCAATGCCTTGATGGAAAAATCCATGCTGGGTGAGGCTGGCTTCATGACCGGCATCGGCAAAGACCTGATGACGCCGATGATTGATCTCGTAAAAGAAGTAGAGCCAGGCTACAGCGGAATCATGGCTGTCTCCGAAATCGAATCGGCGATGCGCGAAACGCGAACGGAGAAGACCAAAACCGTCTGCACTTTCTGCGGTGTGGGATGTACGTTTGAAGTATGGACCAAGGGGCGCCATATCCTGAAAATTGAGCCAAGCGAACAAGCACCTGTGAATGCGGTCTCCACCTGCGTGAAGGGCAAGTTCGGTTGGGATTTTGTGAACAGTGATCAGCGATTGACGACACCTTTGATTCGCAAAGGCGATGAATTCGTCCCGGCATCCTGGGACGAGGCGCTCGACCTCGTGGCCAAAAGACTTGGGGAAATCAAGCAGACATACGGTGGCAATGCCCTTGGCTTTGTCAGCTCCTCCAAGACGACCAACGAAGAAGCATATGTCATGCAAAAGCTGGCGCGTCAGGTCTTCGGCACCAATAATGTGGACAACTGCTCCCGTTACTGCCAGTCTCCGGCTTCTGACGGTTTGATGTCGACCGTGGGCTATGGCGGCGATTCTGGTACGATCAAGGATATTGCTGCGGCAGGATTGGTCATCATCATTGGAGCCAACCCGACGGAAGGCCATCCGGTATTGGCGACTCGCGTAAAACGCGCCAAAAAGCTGTACGGGCAAAAACTGATCGTCTCCGATCTGCGCAGACATGAGATGGCAGACCGCTCAGACCTGTATATCCATCCTAAACAAGGGACCGACTACGTGTGGCTGACAGCTGTCGCCAAGTACATGATCGATCAGGGCTGGCATGACGAGAAGTTTATCCAGGACCGCGTCAATTTCTTCACAGAATACCGTGAGATGCTGCAAAAATACACACTGGACTACGCAGAGGAAGTTACCGGAATCTCCAAAGAGCAATTGATTGAGGTCGCCAAAATGATTCATGAAGCAAGCGGCACCTGCGTGCTCTGGGGCATGGGCGTGACCCAGAATACGGGAGGATCGCATACTTCTGCTGCGATCGCCAACCTCTTGCTCGTGACGGGCAACTTTGGCCGCACTGGTACGGGGGCATACCCGCTGCGTGGACACAATAACGTACAAGGCGCTTGTGACATGGGCACC
>DASQMM010000500.1:0-2915 GCA_035645495.1 Brevibacillus sp.
ATCAATATACTTTTGGCGAAGTGCCTTTTGCTCGAGTTTTTCTTCCTCGGTCAAGCCTTCTTCGCGCGATTTTTTCACAAGTTCGTTAATTCGTTTGATTTCCGCGTCACTGACCACTGTCTGGTTCCTCCTACTCTGTCGTCATGCGGCTTTTATTATATCATACAGCCGAAAATGCGCAAAGCAAGCTGATCGCAACGACTACGACATAGGAATGAGCAGGTTCTGTCCCGGATAGATGATCGGACTCTCCAGTTGATTGAGGGCTTTGATCTCCTGCACCAATTGTTTCACATCCATGCTTGTTTCATCCTGGTATCGCGTCGCCAGCTTCCACAGGCTGTCTCCTTCCCGAACAGTCACCTCAAAGATCTGGGGAGCGACGGTTTGAACAGATACTATCCTTTGGTCAGGAGAGCTTGCAGAGCCTTGTGCCTCGGAAGCAAACACCAGTTCGCTTAACATGTAAAAAAAGAGAGAGAATGTAAGGATAAAGAGCAAGGCTTGTCCACGCGTAATTCCGAAGCGAACGTGGCGGGTCTCTTTCTTCGCGAAACGATTATTATATGAATGAGTCATGTTCATCTGTGGATCTCCTCCTGCAAACGTATGTTCCTTTTCTTGTTCTCATCATAAATGCGAACATACGTTCATGTCAAGCGGAATCATGACAAAAATCAAAAAAACGAACTTATGTTTGTCGAACGCAAGATCCCATGGTATAATATTGAAAACATGATCGAGAAAACAGAGGTGTTTTCATGTCTAAATTATCCAATCGGCAGCAAGCCATTATCGACTTCATCCGCAAGGAAGTTCGGGACAAGGGGTATCCTCCCTCCGTCCGCGAGATCGGCGAAGCCGTCGGACTCGCTTCTAGCTCCACCGTTCACGGTCATCTGGCACGTCTGGAAAAGAAGGGCCTGATTCGTCGGGACCCTACCAAGCCTCGCGCTATCGAATTATTGTCCGAAGAGGATCGCTTTCAGGACAATTTCGAAGACTATGTGGTTCGCGTCCCTGTCGTGGGGAAGGTAACAGCCGGTCAACCGATTACCGCAGTGGAAGATGTCGAAGAGTACTTCCCACTGCCGGAAAACATCGTTACTTCGGACAAGGTGTACATGCTTCGTGTATCTGGAAACAGTATGATTGAAGCGGGGATTTTGGATGGCGACTACGTAATCGTTCGTCAGCAGAATGTAGCGAACAACGGCGATATTGTCGTTGCCATGACAGAAGAAGACGAGGCTACAGTCAAGCGTTTCTTCAAAGAAAAGAACCACTTCCGACTGCAACCGGAAAATGCTACGATGGAACCGATCATTTTGGACAACGTGACCATTTTGGGAAAAGTAATTGGCGTTTACCGTCTGATTCACTAGGGATCAGGGTATCGCAAAAAAAGACAGCCGCGGCTGTCTTTTTTGTACTACTACTTACCCATATACGCTAGATCGCCAGGAAAAACCATATGATCATGGCAATCTGGATCACGACCTTTACCACTGCGCTGCTTAGAAATCCGATCAATGAACCCACCCCTGCCTTTAGAGCGCGTTCGAATGGCTGTTTTTGCAACAACTCGACGACCACAACCAAGATGAACGGCATGATCAAAATGCCAAACGGCGGAAAGACGAACAGCCCCACGATAATGCCCACAACCGCCGCAAACGAGGACCATTTCGACCCTCCATACCTTTTGACAAAGTACATATTCGTCAGTAAATCTGCGCCGTACATCAAGATACTTAATGCCACCATCCCCCACCAGAAGGAAGCGGGAAGCCCTTCCCCTGGACTGGCGAGAACGAAGTGGTAGAGCAAAAAGCCTCCCCATAACAACAGGGTATCAGGCAGCACAGGCATAAAGATGCCGACAATACTTAGGATAAATAGCGCTACGATGACAATCCACAGCAGGATCTCCATGTTTTGCACTCCTTTCTACAATGGGTATACGAAACAAGCTGTTCTTTTGTTGCATGCAAATCTCATCAATGAGTTTTCAGCCAATCGCGAACAAACGACAATGGCCCCCGATAAATGGCCCAAGTGGATCTTAATTCATGATGCCGTTCATGGTAGAATAACGAAGATCAGAGAATAGATGTGGAGGGAAACCAATGTTTGAGCTTGCTACCTTGGGGACGTTTATCGCATTTGTGATCGGTCTCTTCCTGATCCCCGGACCCGCTGTCCTCCTGACCATTACACGCACCATTCAAGCGGGACGAAAAGGCGGAATTCTCGCGGGACTTGGAATTGCCACCGGAGACTTCATTCATACACTTTTTGCCGCTTTAGGTCTTTCTGCTATTCTGATGCATTCTTCCCTAGCTTTCAATATCGTCAAGTACGCAGGTGCTGCCTACCTGCTCTACCTCGGGATTCGAGCTCTGCTGGAAAAGCCGCAGGAATCAGAAGAAAAACCAGTACAACAGGCCCCAAAGGTATCCGCTTGGCGTTCATACTGGCAGGCAATCATGGCGGAAGTGCTCAATCCCAAAACGGCACTCTTCTTTCTCGCCTTTCTCCCGCAGTTTGTCCATCCTGAAAATGGAGCTTCCTTTGCCCAATTTATGATCCTTGGTCTGATCTTTGTCGTACTCGGGGCACTTTATACCACCGCAATCGTCCTGAGCATACGTCCGCTTAGTGTTTTGGTCAAAAAGATCGCGTGGATCGATCCTTGGAAAAACAAAATCGTTGGTCTGATTTATTTCAGTTTAGGATTGAAGGTTGCTTTGGATTCGAAGTGAATATGCAGTAAACATAGGAAAAACCAGCAAACCCATAAGGGCTTCGCTGGTTTTATCCTGTTCTCGAAGGGTCAAAGTACGAAAAAGACCTTCAACGCTCCTCCTAACTGGAAAGGAATCTTCCTTTACGCATTCAAATCATACAAGCCC
>DASQMM010000501.1:0-3227 GCA_035645495.1 Brevibacillus sp.
TTTTCCGTTTTTCCTACATGATGAAATGACCCAACGTTTTTCGCGTTCGTATCTCCAGGGTGGCCTGCTGCTGAAATTGCGTGGGCGTCATGCCCTCATGCTTTTTGAACACGCGCGTAAAATAGTTGGCATCCGCAAATCCACACTGTTCACTGATCTCAGTGACCGTCATTTCCGTATGGGCAAGCAAATGCTTGGCCTTCTTGAGACGCCGGAAGGTAATGAATTGAGTGATGGAAAAACCGGTTTCCCTTTTAAACAATCGGCTGACGTATTGCGGATGCAGATGCACCTGCTCGGATAAAAGCTCCAGATCAAGGTCACGCTGCAAATGCTCTTCGATGAACGCCATGACCTGGATCATGTGGCTGTTGTCCGTATGCTTGGGCAAACCATATTTGGGAATCTGCTGGGACTGGGGAATGTATTGAACCAGTGTTTGACGAATATCATCAGGATGCCCAGGCTTCAAAAGATATTCGGTTCCTGCAGCGAGCCGTTCGCCCAAATAGGCTTCGTCATAGGCCGTTAAAAAAATTATCCTACAATCCGGCTGCTCTGCCTGGATCTGCCGGGCTGCTGCCAGCCCGTTTAAAAGCGGCATCTTGATATCCATAAACACGAGGTCCATTTGCTCTTGTCTGGCGATGTGCACCGCTTCCTCCCCATTGCGTGCCTCGAAGAGCTGGGTCACCTGCGGATTGTGCTGCCGGATGATCATCGACATCACTTCCCTCTCCAATGGTTCATCATCCGCTATCAACAGCTTCACTCTCGCTCCCCTCCTTTTCCATGATGGTCATGCGCACCATCGTTCCAGCACCCACCTTGCTTTCGATGGCCGTAATGCCGCATTCCTCGCCAAAGAGCTGCTGAAGTCTGTGATGCACATTTTTCAGCCCTATGCCGGCATGCTCTCCTCGGGCAAAATGACCCTCTGCAAAAATGGAAGCGAGCCGCTCGGATGACATGCCAGCCCCGTTGTCCGCCACCTCCAGAATAAAACGATTCCGCTCCTTGTATCCACGCAGCAACAGCTTCATCTTTCCCGCCTGCGGCTCAAAACCGTGCACGATCGCATTTTCAATAATGGTATGAATACAGAGAATCGGCAGCTTGAGTTCCCCGCTGTCAAAGGAAAGCTGCTCTTCATACAGGATCCGCTCTCGAAATCTGGATTGTTGAATATTCAAATAATTGCGCACATGCTCCAGCTCTTCCCTGAGCGTTACAAGCTGTTCGATATGACGGAGGCTGTAACGCAGGATTTTGGCCAGCGAATATGTCACGCTTTGGGTGTGCTCCGCTTTCTCCAGATAAGCCAGCCGTGCAATCGTATTTAGCGTATTAAAAAGAAAGTGCGGATTTATTTGCGATTGCAGGATGCGAAGCTGTGCTTCCTGCAGTTCCTTTTCCAATTGTATCCGATGCTTGTGCTCCTCCATGAGCCGCTGGTTTTTTTCATGAAGCTCTTGCTGCGCGATATGGGTGGCCCCCATTTTTACGATGTAGTTCGCTACCACAAAGAGCATCTCTGCTGCCGCCTCGACACGCTTTTGGTTGGTAAACTCGATCTGCTGAAAATAAACATCCATCAGCTCCTGATCGATATCCAGCTCCCGGGTGTGTATGCGAATCTGAGGCAGACGCTCGCGGTCCACCTCTTCCAAAAGCACCTGGCCGCACAAAACAGCTCCGAGGTACTCTTCGTTCAATATGATCGGTGCCGCCAAATCAACCAAACCGGAATGACAACGGTGAATGATCGGCTTCCCTTCACTGGCGGCCATTTTTCCGACGCGATCATCAGAGAGCATGCAGCGGCGCAGTCCCTCCGCTGAGCTCTCACGTATATAGGAGCAAAAATTTGTAAAATTACTGGGATCCGTGACAGGCACACCATGCTCATCCGCAACGACGACGGCCAAACCGGTCGCATCCGCGAAGCGATTCTGAATTTCCTGCAACGCTTCTACATTCACGATCGAACGTAATGTCAGCCTGCTCATCGAATCCCTTCCCTCCTGCTTACGTAACTGCCTTTTCTTTATATTACCTTGATTTAGGCAAAACTTCCATTTTAGAAAAGTAAGCAACTGCCGCTTTAGCTAAACTGCTCAAAGTACTCCACTGCTGCTTGCGCCACAGAAATATCCTCTTCCACGGATCCGCCGCTGACGCCGATGGCACCAATGATCTGCCCCTCCATTTTGAGCGGAATTCCTCCGCCAAAAATGACGATTTTCCCCTGGTTGGTTGTGATGATGCCGTACAGCGAGCCCCCTGGGGAGGCGACGTCCGCCAAATCAGCCGTAGGCAGCTTGAGTGCGACAGAGCTCCACGCCTTGTTTTGCGCGATGTCGAGACTGACCAAAAGCGCATCGTCCATCCTGTGGCATGCGACCAGATGGCCACCTGCATCAACGATGGCGATCACCATCGGAACCTTGATCTCTTCCGCCTTGCGTTCAGCCTGCTCAATGAGCTGTTTTGCCATTTGCAACGTCAAACTTGCCATCTCTCATTCCTCCCTTTTTTGCATCCGATACAAGGGCAGGCCTTTTACGAGCCTACCCGCGTTTTTTCCCAGTATACGGCCATTTTTCCAGACATCTTGCAAATAAGGCGGGCGGTTATGGAGCTTTTCGTGATGGACGGCCAGCTCGCCGCTTGAGCCGACTCCAATCCCCACCTGAAGCGGTGATCGCCCGGCTGCAATCGCTGCCAGTCGGACTGCACAGCCGTTCTCCCCTTCATACCCTTCGATGCGATAGGGAACTCCTTCTTCCTCCAGACCCGCACATACCTCCCGCAGCCACACGCTTTGCTCAGTCGCAAGAGCGTGCATTATCACTACAAATACATCACGCCTGTTCACAGGATTCCCCCGCTTCCGCGAACGCCTGGATCAAGCCAGTTGCGACGGCATTGCGCGGTCCCTCGGTTCCGCGTACATTGGCAAACCCCGCCACAATCCCATATTTGCCTAGTTCATCCGTCAGCATCTGTGGTATTTCAAAATCAAGCGCCGACCCTCCTACCATAACGACAAAGGACAAATGCTTGAGATTACCCGTAGGGATAACCCGCTTGAGTGCACGCAAGGCATTGGTCACAAACACCCTACGTTTGGCGCTTTGCCTGATTTCACGCACACGCTCCAGAGAATGCGGGACAGGGAGCGGCGTGAGACCCTTCTCTTCGCGGATGACCACGCGACCAAACGT